>JAJRPR010000100.1 GCA_024280655.1 Alphaproteobacteria bacterium
ATGAAGGAAAAACCTATGATTTACGGGTTAATAGTTCGCAAATTAATTCGAAAAACAAGATGCAGTTAGGACTATTGCTTCGCCCACAAAATAACGGTTTCACTCTTAAAATGAACGGTGAATTAACAGCAAATCTAATGCCTGAATTTACTGGTGAGATAGACCTTAAAATCCATCCCTCTGAAATTAAGCAAGATAAAGAGCAAGAAAAACTTGGTGTGCAGGGGGATTTTCTTTTTAATTCTAAAGTTGAGATGTCTAGTAGTGAAATTCTTTTTAAGGAATATATTATTGTTCCAGATGAAAACCTACCAGCAACACGGCTAGGTGGTGCAGCAAATATTGATTTGAGAAATAAGCGAGAATTTAATGCGATAATTTCTGGCTCAATTATATCGCTTGGATTTCACGATGCAATTAGTAACTCTGAGGGTAAAACATATGCACTTTTGCGGTTTTTAAGAGAATTATCTATGCCTTTTATCCCTACAATCTCTGGTCAGGTTGGGATTGATATGTTGGAATTGGATTTAGGGGGGATTACATTACGAGATGTTAGACTTGATGCTCGCACGGATGGGGAAAGCTGGTTTATTGATAATTTTTCTTCGCTCTTGGCTGGCAAAACTGCTTTCACCCTTGATGGAGAATTAGCAGAACAAAATAACAAGGCAAGATTTGATGGTAATTTTTTACTTGAGGGGGAGCAATTAGAGCTTTTTTCAAAGAGCTGGCGTATGAAAAATAGGTCGAATTTATTTTTTAACATTCCTTTTTCTTTATCTGGACAAGTGCAATTTAACGAGAAAGAACTGTTGTTAAATGATGCAAGTTTTATCTTTGAGAATATAAAAAATGATTTTTCGCTTAAGGCTGAATTGAGAAGTGAAGCAACTTTATCAATCATTGCTAATCTTGGCGAATTTAGCAAAAATCAAAGTGCGGCATTGATTAATATGTTACCAAAAATTGGTTCTGATAGTGAATTTGGATCTAATTTCTTATCAACAGCTTTTGACTTAAAGGCTAAGTTTTTTACTTTGTTTGATTTTGAATTTAAAAATATAACTGCCTTGGGAGAAATTACTAATGAGGAAGTTAAATTCAAAAACCTTAGTGGCTATGATGTTTTGGACTCAAATTTAAAAGTTGCTGGTACATATAGTTTTTCTCAAACAAATCCAATGGTTTTTGGGCAAGGAACAATAAACCAGCTAAATAAATCAGAAGACACAATATTATCTTTTCTATCTAAAAACCTTAAAATGCCTCAAAGCTCTCGCTTGTTTATAGATAATTCTTTGCCGTTAAATTTATCATTTAAGCTATCAGAGCCTAATAATAGTGGTGGGCAAACTCTTAACGTGAATGGACAAGCAGGCAAGGCTGAACTTGGTGTTAATATCGGTTTATCTAAAGGCATATTTAATTATTCTAGTGCCCCAATTAAAGCTGAGGCTGAAATGAAATTCTTGAATTCATTAGCGTTTAACGAACAATTTTCTTTGAATGATATCGAGATTTTTTCAAGTGGTTCACCTGCTTCACCGCTATATTTAAGTTTGGCATTAGATGGCACAATTATGAATAGTCTTGATTTGAATGTTGCACTTGAGGGGAAAAATGAGAGTGCTAAATTTGATGGAAATATTATTATTAGCGATTTTTCTAATTTGCGGGGTGGTGGGCAAGTTCAACTTAATAGTAAAGATATTTATCCCTTTATTGCACTAGCAGGGATTAATGGTCTTGGAGCAGTACCAGTTCTGGGTTCTGCTATAATAAAATTTGAGGGTAATAATGAAATCATACTTAATGATATTAATGCCCAAATAGCTGATAGTTTAGTTGAGGGTGAGTTGCTTAGAAATATTATTGGTAAAGATATAGGTTTTTCTGGATCTTTGAAAACAGATAGGATTGAATTAAGAAATTTGGCTGTTTTACTTGGCGGCGCTTCTTCAACTATTATGGGGGAGGGGGTTTGGCCGATCGGTCCATTTTCTTTATTGCAAAATCAAATTAATTCTCGTTTAGCCATTAATGTAAAATCAAAGGCAATTCTTTATGATGGCCAAGACTTTGCTCAGGATGCAAATTTTGAATATATTATGGATAATAGCGATATTTTTATTCGTGATTTTAGTGCAAAAATTAACGAACAAGATATTTTTGTAGATTTAGGAATTTGTTGTTCTGGTACACTTGCGCAAGCTCAAATTAATGGCAGAATAAGTTTAGATCAGTTTGATATTGATAGTTTTTTTGCAAATAGAATTGCAGAGAAATTTAATGGAAAAATTACTGGCTCGGTGCAGTTTTTTGGTTCTGGAAATAGTTATGAAGAAGTTGTTCAATCACTAGTTGGCGATGGGTCTATCCTGATTGATGATCTTGAAATTAAAAATCTAAATTCTGGTGTATTTGATGAGGTCTTTAAAAATGATGATTTTGAAGCGCAGTCTAAAAGTGATTTAGATAATAGTGAAATTGAAAATATGATTTTAAATACAATAAATGATGGAGATTTTCAGGCTTCAAAAACTAATGCACTACTTTCGATTACTAATGGAAATTTACGTTCAACAAATATTAGTTTACAAGCAGAAAAATCAAACCTGTTTGGCTCTATAAAAATTAATTTAGCTGATTTGGCACTAGATGGGGAATGGGCATTTACGCTCCTAAATATAGATCATTTATCTAGAGTTCTTGATCAAACAAATGCCATAATAGGTCTAATCAATTCTGGTACATTGCTTGCACCTATACTTAAGTATGATTTGAGCACCATGATTGGAGGAGTTCAGGTGAGGGCTCTAGAAATAGAGTTAGATCGCTTAGAAAAACTGCGCATGGAGGCCGAATTGCGTTCAAAAAGTGCAGCATTGCAAAGGCTAAAGCTCATGGAAGAGCAAAGAAGAATATTAGCAGAGAAGCAAAAAGAAGAAGAAAGAAAAGCGCTTTTAGAAGCCGAAAAAAAAGCCAAAGAAGCAGCAGAACAAGAGTTAAATAATTTGGAAAATCATGAGGGTGCAGAAATAGAACAACAGAGTTTAGGAATTGAGCCGATTGATTTATTAAATAATAATTTCGAAACGCCTCCGCCTAATTTTCAATAGATTGATAATAAAAATCAAGCGCTGCAACTCGCAAGGCTGAAGTTAGGTTATTTGTGGTTCGTTCCGTGTCAATTTTACTAATTAATTGAACTAGCCTTAAATTTTTTGTCTTTGCCATTTGTTCAAGCGCTAACCAAAATTCAGGCTCAAGTGCGATTGATGTAGAATGATTAGCAATGATTAGCGAGCGTTTTTGCATATTTTTTAGCTCTATTGGGTTGTAAATCTTGGCGACGTTTATTTTTTTCTAAAACTATCAAGGCTTACGATTTTATCGCTATCATTTGCTTTTTTAGTTTCTGCTTCACCTTCTTTTGAGGGCTCGTCTTTAGCATTTTTCTTTGACTTATTAGCTTTTTTTAACTTTGAAACTTTCTCAGTATTTTCTTTAATTTTTTTAGGCTCATCAGCATTATCAGCTTCAGTCTCATCTTCTGCCTCTTTTGCCCCCTCAACGTCAAATTGTAGGCCAAATTGCACTGAGGGGTCAAAAAAGCCTTTGACAGCAGAAAATGGTATTTCTAGCAGTTCATTTTTTCCATCAAATGCTAGTCCAATCTGAAAGCCAGTTTCGCTAACTTTGAAATCCCAATATTGGTTTTGAATAACAATGGTCATTTCTTTTTCATATTGTTCAAGTAAACGCTCAGAAATACGCACACCGGGTGCTTTAGTAATGAAAGAAATGAAAAAATGGTGCTCGCCCGGAAGTCCAGTTTTTGCGACTTCGCCCATTACTTTTCTGACTACTTTACGTAAAGCCTCTTGTACAAGAATATCGTATCGGATGTGATCTTCAGACATTTTTTGCTCTTTTGGTTAGAATCCCTTTATCTTAGTAGATGCAATAATAGCAAAAAACTCAAGAGCCAAATAGAATTTAATTAAAAAAGCACAGTAATATAATTAAAAAAGTGCAGGCTTCTGTTGCCAGGTGCCTGCGAACCCCGCCTAACCCCTGCGAGGAGGATAGGACTTCAATTCGAGGTGTCGAACCGCTTACGCAGCTAGACGTGCCTCAGCATAGTTGTCATTTGCAACTAAAATATAGCCCGATACGGTGGTACAATGCCGAGCGAAAACATACTCTTTACACCCTCGTCGATCCTATTTCGCCCCCATAAACTCACTCTCTTATTTCTTAACCAAGAGCAAAATGGTAGAAACCAAGAGAAAAATGGTGGAGGCGCCGGGTACCGCCCCCGGGTCCGAATGGTTTATTACAATAGAAATTTATCGCCATAGCTGTTGCCAGCAATACTAATATAGTGGCATTTGTAGAAAAATGCAAAAATATTTTATAAATAATATAGAAATAAAAATATGAAAAACTTAATTAGCAAGATGAAAGTAAGATGGACACTGCTATTTGTTGCACTTTGTCTGTTGTTTGGCGTTGGGCTATATTATTTATCCTCGTCCTATTTTAGAGGTGAGGAAGTGCAAAAAGCGCAGAATCGTGCTTCCCTTTATCGTTCGACCTTACTTGGTGAACTTGAAAGATTTCAACATTTACCCTTTATCTTAGCGCAAGATCCATTTGTTATTGCAGCGGCGGCTGGCAATGACAGAGAAGGGTTAAGTCGTCGCCTGTTAGAATTTGCAAATAGTGCAAATCTTGATGCGATATACCTTATGGATTTGAATGGGCTTACTATTGCCGCCTCTAACTATAATGAGAAAGTTACATTTTTGAATCAAAATTATGGTTTTCGTCCATATTTTAAAAATGCTCTTAAAGGAAAAAGAGGTGAGTTTTTTGGTATTGGTGCAACAACGTCTTTACCCGGATATTTCATTGCGCAACGAGTGCTTGATAAGAACAAAAATGTACTTGGGGTTATTGCGATTAAACTTGACCTAAGCGATTTAGCAAAAGCATGGCAGGAGGGGGGGGAGAATGTTTTTGTTGCAAATTCTGATGGGGTTATTGTGCTCTCTTCAGATAAGAGTTGGCGATATCTCACACTTAAAACTTTAAGTGAAGCAAGACGAAAAGAAATAAGTCTAGAGCGCCAATTTGCCAATGAAACATTGCAGCCATTAGATTGGGAAAATATAGGGGTAGGTAATGTTGTATTAAACGGTGAGAAATATATTCATGCCAAAAGTTCTGTTTCACGGCTGGGTTGGACTTTGCACTTTTTAGCAGATGAGCGCCGTGTTGTTGAGCGAGCATGGTTTGCTGTTATAGGTCTCGCAATCATTGCTTCAATTTTACTTACTTTAGCGGTGTTTTTACGTTCGGAAAGAATTCGCTCAGCCCTTAACACCTCGCAAGCTGACAGAGAACAATTACAAAAAACTAACAAAAAATTAGCTCAAGAGGTTGATGAAAGGCGAGCTGCTGAGCGGCGTTTAGAAAGAGCGCAATCCGAACTGGCTAGGAACAGTAAATTAGCAGCATTAGGGCAGCTTTCAGCATCCGTTACACACGAGTTAGGGCAGCCAATTTCGGCAATGCAAAACTATCTCGCAGCAGCTGAGTTTGATAAGGATAAGAAAGAGCGAGAACTAAGCATAAAAAACCTTAGTGGCATTGTTAGGCGCATGATTAATATCACAAAACAGTTGCGGTTTTTTGCCAAGCCGAGTGATAAAGAGATGGAAATAGTTGATCTTAGGAAAATTTGGGCAGGCACAGATATTTTAGTTAGTGCAGATATTAATGACGCAAATATAAAGCTAAATCTTAAGCTATCGCCAGAGCCTATTTTGGTAAAGGCTAACCGCCTGCGCCTTGAGCAAGTTTTGGTAAATTTAGTGCGTAACTCAATCGCTGCAATGGAGGATTGTGACATTTGCGAAATGGAGATAATTATAAAACAACAGGGCAAGTTTGGCATTATATCGGTTAAAGATAGTGGTCACGGTTTGGGGACTAGTTCGCTTGAACAATTAAAAGAGCCGTTTCATACTACCAGAGCATCGGGAGATGGCATGGGGCTTGGTCTGGCAATTTCGGCTGCGATTGTAAAAGAGCATGAAGGGATTTTTGAAGCTGAGAATATTGAAAGCGGCGGTGCGATTTTTATCGTAAAAATACCACTTGTTGAGAAAGAAGAATAATGGAAGTGCAAAACAAAACGGCTCATTTGGTTTTCGTGGTTGATGATGACAAATCAATGCGTCATTCGCTAAAAACCTTGCTTGAAAAATCAGGCTGGCAGGTAGAGATTTTTACTAAGGGGGAAGATGTTCTTACTCGTTTAAAAGACATTTGCCCCGATGTTATTTTGAGCGATGTCAGAATGCCCTCAATGAGTGGCTTAGAATTATTAGAAAATCTAAAGAATGATTTATCACCACCAATAGTTTTGATTTCAGCGCATGGCGATATTCCTATTGCGGTGAAAGCCATGCAGGAGGGGGCGTATAGTTGTATTGAAAAACCATTTGATCCGCATCGCTTATTAGCTGCATTGCGCAACGGGGCAAGGGGATATCGCCAAGCGCTAAAAACGGCTCGCCTTAGAGCAAGGCTTAGCTCTCTATCGGGACTTGATAGGATATTATTGGGGGAAACGAGTGTAATAAAATCATTGCGTGAAGAAATAATTGATTTAAGCGCAACTGATAATCAAGTGCTATTATTGGGAGAAACTGGCACGGGCAAGAGTTTGGTGGCTAGAGCGATACATGATCTTGGGCCGCGAGCTGGCGAGCCATTCATTGTGATAAATTGCGCCAATATTTCGCTTGAGAATTTTGAACCCTATATGTTTGGCGTTAAAGGAAAATCGAAAGGGGCTTTCCTTAATGCCGATGGTGGCACAGTATTTCTTGATGAATTAGGCACAATGCCGCTTCAAATTCAGGCTAAGTTTTTACGGGTGATTGAAAGCCAAGAGTTTTTTATGCTCAATGATGATGAGCCAACAAGGGTAAATGTTAGGATTATTTCTGCTTCAAACGAAGATTTAGAAGAAGCTATTATCAAAGGCAGTTTTAGAAAAGACTTGCTATATCGTTTGAATAATATGGTTTTAAACTTACCGCCGTTAATTGAGCGAAAGAGCGATATCCTATTATTGTTTGAATATTTCTTAAACCAGCAGGCTCAGCTTTATGAAATAAAAATCCCAACAATAAGTGCTGAGGATATTGCAGCACTTTTAGCCCATGATTGGGCAGGAAATGTGCGTGAATTGCGCCATGTTGCCGAACGGCGAGTGCTAGCGGCAAGGCGAGGCGGTGGCTCAGCGGCAAAAGCAATAGCACGCAATGGCGAGCCAGACGATGTGCCAGAAACTTTGCGTGGGGCGGTGGCCGCATTTGAAAAACAATTAATAGGACAAGCAATAAAAAATCATCAGGGGCGAATGGACGCAGTAGCCGAAGCGCTTGGTATTGGTCGGCGCACGCTAAACGAGAAGATTGTTAAACTGGGTTTGAATAAGGACGAGCTACTTTAGGGGCGAGTTGCTTTAGAGTATTGCAGGGTGTCCTACAATAATACTCAATGTCATTACGAGTAACCGTCAGGTGAGCGACGCAATCCAGAATGCTACGTTTGACTAAAATATTCTGGACTGCTTCTCTACAAGCGTTTCCACAAAGACCCAAATCAAGGATAAGAATGTAAGAAATCCGAATGCTCAGTGAAGCATCAATATTGATATTTAATATTTTTACCTCTTTTTACTATTATTCTAAGATCTGCTTTGCTGATTGAACAGAGTAAAAACTAAAGCCGAACTCATCCCAAACAAAAGCTTGGATATTAAACTTATACTATAAGGTACGAGCGTAACAAATGATGGATTGATAAGTGGCAATATGACAAAGAAATTTATTGTCCAAACTAAAACCAGCAATCCAATAACCATAAGCGGTTCAAGCAGAGCTGGAGCTGTTTTTGGCAAAAAAGAGCGCACAAAAATTAAAATTGCTATGCCAAGTATAATTGCTAGCACCATATGGATTGCAATTCCCAATAATAATGAACTGCTAAGTGACGTAATTTGAGGGAATAATGACTGCGTCACTCCACGTGCTACAATAGCTGCCTCACTACCTGAAAGGTTGCTATATAAAGCAATCCATAAAATCTCTGCCAATCCGCCCGTAAGACCTGCAAGAGCACCCACTGATAACATCTTACCAGATTTAGAAAATCTGTACTTGTTATATTTAATAAGAAACATACTACCACCTCTATTGTTAAATTCATCTACAAGACCAGCGCAAAACCGCATCTTCTACTTAAGAGGAATAAGACTAGTATTGTTAGATATTTACAGTATTCATGCTAGATTATATAATAAGAAGTGTCATTGATTTGCATCAAGCAAAAATCAAGTTCAGTTTCCTGATATTTGGTAATATTTACCTGTTGTGCGAATTTCAGCGCACCAATAACTGCACAAATTGGCAATAATCCGCAGGGCTATTTTGTGCATAAGGCGGATTTCTTCATGGTTAGGAGGTGTTTTATTGTTTAATTTAGCGCCAGAAAAGTCAAATAATGTGGCTTTGTTATATCCTTGGGAGGAAAAAAATTGAAAAATCTACTAAAAACTACTGCACTTACGTTGGTTTCATTAGCATTTGTTGGTGAAGCAATGGCGGCAGGTACAACAGAATGGAATGTATCACTTTGGGGTAAACCACGTGCTTTTACTGCTCACGTTGAAAAAATTGCTGAACTAGTTAGCGAAAAAACCAATGGCGAATTTACGCTAAATCTTTCTTATGGCGGACTATCTAAGAACAAAGAAAATCTTGATGGAATTTCTATTGGTGCTTTTGAAATGGCGCAATTTTGTGCTGGTTATCATGCCGATAAAAACCCATCAATCACTGTTCTAGAATTGCCATTTCTTGGTGTAACAACACTAGAGCAAGAGCGTAAAATCTCACAAGCAGTTTATAAAAACCCAGCAGTTGTTGCTGATTTAGCTCGCTGGAACGCAACGCTTCTAATGCCTTCTCCACTTCCACAATATAATATTGTTGGTGTTGGTGATGCGCCTCGCACACTTGCAGATTATAAAGGCCTAACAGTTCGTGCAACTGGTGGTATTGGTAAAGCAATGGCAGCGATTGATGCCGTGCCAACTTCAATGTCAGCCTCAGAAGTTCGTCAAGCACTTGATAGTGGTGTTGTAAAAGCGGTTGCTTTTGCTCCACATGCTCACATGGCGTTTGGTACTGTTGAAAGCGGAAAATGGTGGACAACAAACCTAAATCCGGGGACAGTAAATTGCCCAGTTGTAGTAAACACAGATGCTCTTGATAGTCTTAATGCTACAAAGCGTGAAGCACTTCTTGGTTCTGTTGATGAAGCGTTAGATTTTTACATTGCTTCTTATAACGGCAAAACAATGGATGCTTGGGGTCCGAAACTAGCTGAAAAAGGCATTGAAAGCATTACTTATACTGATGCAGAACTTGCAGCCTTTAAAGAAACAGTTGCAGGCCCAGCAGCGGCAGCGTGGATTGAAGAAAATAATGCACGTGGTCTTCCAGCACAAGAACTCTATGATCTTGTAACTGGTCTAGTTGCTGAAACTATGTAAAAAATACACATGCTTGCCGCCTTC
>JAJRPR010000101.1 GCA_024280655.1 Alphaproteobacteria bacterium
AGCAATGAAAGCAATAGGGGTAAAAGAAATCGCTCAATGGTTAAATGGCGAGATAGGTAAAGAAAGGGCGATTGAATTGTCTATTATTGCAACTCGCCAATATACTAAACGCCAACGCACATGGTTTAGACTGAGGCGCTAACAAAGAGCATAATTGCAAACCTAACCCACAACTCAACAAAACAAATAAATATCACTATACTTTTGAAGAGGCTTCTATAAAACAAGCTCAAGAGATAATAAATGGATAGATTAAGTGAGTGAGTTTTCTTTTAAGATTTTAGCAACAGATAAAAAGGCTCGAAAGGGTGAAATATCTACTCCTCGTGGTATCATTCGCACCCCTGCCTTTATGCCAGTTGGTACGGCGGCAACTGTTAAGGCGATGTATCCTGAACAGGTGCATTCGCTTGGTGCTGATATTATTTTGGGCAATACTTATCATCTAATGTTGCGCCCCGGTGCTGAGCGCATTGAGCGGCTTGGTGGCTTGCATGATTTTATGGATTGGCAATATCCTATTCTTACCGATAGCGGTGGTTTTCAGGTTATGTCTTTAGCAAATTTGCGCAAGATGAGCGAAAAAGGCGTGGTTTTTAAGTCGCACATCGATGGCGCAACTTATGAATTAACCCCCGAGCGATCAATAGAAATCCAAAAAATGCTTGATAGCGATATTATTATGCAGCTTGATGAATGTATTGCGCTGCCAGCTACCCATGAGCAAGTAGAAAAGGCAATGCAGCTTTCTTTGCGCTGGGCGGAGCGCTCAAAAGCGGCCTTTAGCAATTCAAAGGGCAGGGCGCTGTTTGGCATTGTGCAGGGCGGTGATGATGCGAATTTGCGGGAGCTTTCGGCCAAAGGGCTAAAATCTATTGGGTTTTATGGTTATGCCGTTGGTGGTCTAGCGGTTGGTGAACCACAAGAGGTGATGTTTCGGGTGTTAGATGAAATAGTGCCAGAATTGCCCGATGATGCACCGCATTATCTGATGGGAGTAGGCAAGCCCGATGATATTTTGGGCGGTATTGAGCGCGGTATAGATATGTTTGATTGCGTCCACCCAACTCGCGCTGGGCGGCATGGGCGTGTTTATACTCGCTTTGGTTCAATCAACATAAAAAATGCTCGTCATAAAGACGATATTCGTCCGCTTGATGAGCAGTCTCCTAACGAAAATTGCCGACGCTTTTCACGTGCCTATTTGCATCATTTAGTTAAAAGCCAAGAAATTTTGGGCGCAATGATTTTAAGTCAAATAAATCTTGCCTACTATCAAGAATTAACCAAAGGGGCTCGTGAGGCGATTGCCAATGGGACATTTGCCGATTTTGTGCTAAAGACCAGAGAAGATTGGCAAAAGGGGGACTTGTCCCGTAGTGATTTGCCACAGGTTTAGGAATAATATGAGCTCTAAAAGAAAATCTATGTTTGAGGGTTTGCAATCGCATAAAAAGCGCATCGCTAAAACCTCTATGTCGCAAATGTTTTTGAACGATGAAAATAGGTTTGATAGGTTTTCTAATAGCGCATGCGGAATATTATTTGATTATTCAAAAAACCTTATTGATGAGACGAGTTTAGAGGCATTATTTGATCTAGCACGTGAGGTAGATGTTGAGGGCGCTCGCAATGATATGTGGGCTGGAAATAAGATAAATTTCACTGAGCAAAGAGCCGTTTTGCATATAGCATTGCGCTATGACGGTGATGATGAAATTGAGGTTGATGGCAAGGACGTAATGCCGCAAATTCGCTCTGTTTTGCAGCAAATGCAGCAATTCTCTGATGGGATTTCGAGTGGCGAAATTACTGGTGCAAATGGACAAAAATTCACCGATATTGTCAATATTGGCATTGGTGGCTCTGATCTTGGATCAGAAATGGTCATAAAAGCGCTAAAACCCTACCATCGAAAGCACCTCAAGGCGCATTTTATCTCCAATGTTGATGGCGCTCAAATTAGCGATGTACTTGAGGTCTTAAACCCACAAACAACCCTATTCATTATTGCTTCAAAAAGTTTTACTACCATTGAAACTATGACTAACGCTAGAAACGCAAAAAAATGGCTAAGTAATGAGCTTGGTGAGCAAGCGGTGGGCGATCATTTTGTAGCCATTTCTACCAATATTGCGGCTTGTGCTGATTTTGGCATAAAAGAGCAAAATATTTTTGCATTTTGGGATTTCGTTGGTGGGCGATATTCAATTTGGAGCGCAATCGGATTATCAGTTGCAATTTTAATTGGCTTTGAGAATTTCAAAAAATTCCTAACTGGTGCGGCACAAATGGACGAGCATTTCCTAAGCACTCCTTTAGAGGAAAATCTGCCCATTATAATGGCGCTACTTGGGGTGTGGTATAGAAATGTTTGGAACTTCCCAACAAAGGCAATTATTCCTTATGATCAACATCTAAATCGCTTTCCTGCCTTTTTACAACAAATGGATATGGAATCTAATGGTAAATCAGTAAACAAAGCTGGTGAGCGAGTAGATTATGAAACTGGGGCGATCATCTGGGGAGAACCTGGAACCAACGCCCAACACGCATTTTTTCAGCTATTGCATCAAGGTACAGATATTGTTCCTGTTGATTTTTTGATTGCTGCTAAGGGGCATGAAGATATGCCAGAACATCATAATCTTTTGCTGGCAAATTGTTTGGCGCAATCACGAGCCTTAATGGTTGGCAAAGATTTGGCAGAAGTTGAAAGCGAATTAGCTACGCAGGGGCTTATAGCTCCCCATAAGGTATTTGAGGGCAACAGACCATCAAACACGCTAATTTATGAAAAGTTAGACCCACAAACGTTAGGCTCGTTTATAGCATTATATGAGCATAAGGTGTTTGTTGAGGGGGTAATTTGGGATATAAATTCGTTTGATCAATGGGGTGTTGAATTGGGCAAGCAGTTAGCCAAAACCTTGCTCAAGGATATTGAAGGGAATAAATCTAACAGCAAAAATGATAGCTCAACAGCAGGATTATTGCGCTTTTTACAAAGGCTAAAGTAGGTTTTTAATTTTATTGGCAAAAATCTAATAATTATTGTTGACAGTTTGAGCCAAGACAGTATGTTCCGCCTCAGTTTAGCAATAAATCTAATGTCAATCATTTGTTTGTATTTTAGTATTATAAGTTGCTTTATTATGCGCTCGTAGCTCAGTGGTAGAGCATCCGACTTTTACTCGGACGGTCGAAAGTTCGAATCTTTCCGAGCGTACCATTCTTTTTATGCTTGTCGCGCCCGTGTCGTAGCACGGGGCAAGCTGTTGGTCGCTACATTCTTTCTTGCGTTCACCACCCTACGCTCTTCGAGCTTCGGGAGGCACGCACCACACAGGCTGATCTCGCTTGTCCGCCGCAGCTTTAGCGTAGGCGGAACACCCCCGCTCTCTATATATCTCACGCTAATTCGCTACGCTCATGCTCCGACCTACCGATCCGAAGCTTGAAGAGCGTAAGTTGGTGGGGCGCGGCACACGCTGCGGCGAGCCCAAAGCTCGCTGTATTGATAGGGTATATATAAGGTTCGATTCTCCCTAGGCTACCATCTTTGGATTAGCGCGTTGAGTTTTTCGAGGGTGCGGGCATTGTTAGATTTTTCAATATATGGTGCGTTGCGATGATCAGTTGGATCTATCACTATTAAATATGAGGGTGTTAGCATACTAATAAAACTATCAAGTTTTAAATAATTATTAAACATTGATATAGAACAATGTTGAAACCTTTGAATTAATCTAACCAGTTTGTAAGTTGGTAGACATTAGTTTTCATTTTTTCTGCAACTATTCCAATTGGTGGCATAATGACTATTTCAAAAGCGTATGGAACTAGGTTTCTTAAGAAATCAGGTAGCGGTTTTTTTAAGCGCATTTTTTTGTTGCCTTGCTGGTTTTTATTTTTTCTTTGTTTTTATTAACGAGTGCAAGCAAAGCGCAAGTTAGCGCTCCAGTTTTAGAGAAATTCTTACCGCAAATAGCGGTTAGTGAATTTGTTGCGGATGCCACTTCTTATGGTGATATGTTAGAAAATATTCCAATTGCTCCTATTCTAAAAGGCGAAGAGCTACTTGGCTATGTCTATATAACTTCTGATTTTGTTAGCACAACTGGTTATTCTGGCAAGCCTATTGACGTCATGGTGGCAATAGGGTTGGACGGCAAATTGTTACGTGCCAAGCTAGTTGAACATCACGAGCCGATTGTGCTGATTGGTATTCCTGAAAGCAAAATTAAGAAAATGATAGAAGGCTTTGATGGGCTTGATATTGTTCATGAAGCAGCGGTTGGTGGCACTGGGCATGATGTTGATATTATATCGGGTGCAACCGTTACCATTATGATTATTGACGATAGTGTTACACGGGCATCGATAAAGGTTGCTCGGGCGCTGGGGCTTGGTGGTTTAGAAGCTCTAAGTGCAAATGCTGGTCCAAAGTTCACTGTAAATATGGATAAAAAAGATATCTATGATTGGCAGACATTGGCGGGGAACGGCTCGTTGCGCCGCCTAAGCATTGATGTTGGTCAGATAAATTCTGCCTTTGAGGAAATGGGTGATAAGCGGGTTGCAAAATATGCCGAAAAAGGCGATGCGAGTGGCATATTTATAGATATGTATGTGGCGCAAATATCTGCTCCCTCTATTGGGTTTTCGCTGTTAGGTGAAGCTGAATATGAAAATCTTCTAAACTGGCTCGAAGAGGGCGAAAGCGCCATTCTTTTGGCTGCTAATGGGGTCTTTTCTTATAAGGGCTCGGGTTATGTTCGTGGCGGTGTGTTTGATAGAATTCATCTTATTCAGGGTGACATATCGGTACGTTTTCACGATA
>JAJRPR010000102.1 GCA_024280655.1 Alphaproteobacteria bacterium
ATCGCTTTTATGGGCAGATCTTACCAATCTTTATGTGTGGATAGTGTTATTAGTAATTGTGAGCTTTGGTGCTATTGGTTTTTATGATGATTATCTTAAAGTAAAGCGAGCCACAAATGCAGGGTTTAGTGGGGCGCACCGATTGGCACTTGAGGCAGTAATTGCTGGCATTGCAGTGTTCTTTTTAGCGCAACTTAGCGAGCCTGAAGTTGCTACTTCGCTATTTTTCCCATTCATTAAAGATTGGGCGGTTGATTTAGGCTGGTTCTTTATTGCCTTTGGTGGCTTCGTAATTGTAGCGGCTGGCAATGGAGTTAACTTAACTGATGGTCTTGATGGTTTAGCAATCGTCCCCGTAATGATTGCGGCGGCGAGTTTTGGCCTAATTGCATATTTGGCAGGTAATCAAGTATTTTCGGATTATTTGCTGATAAATTTTGTGCCCGGAACAGGTGAGTTGGCGGTGGTATGTGGCGCATTAATTGGCGCAGGGCTTGGCTTTTTGTGGTTCAATGCCCCGCCAGCGCAAATTTTTATGGGCGATACAGGGTCATTAGCACTAGGCGGTGGACTTGGCGCAATCGCAGTTGCTACCAAACACGAAATCGTACTAGCAATCGTTGGCGGACTATTCGTGCTAGAAACCGTTTCGGTGATTGTACAAGTAGTATCTTTCAAACTAACTGGTAAAAGAGTGTTCAAAATGGCACCAATCCATCATCATTTTGAGCATTTAGGCTGGAGCGAAAGCCAAATAGTCATTCGCTTTTGGATAATTGCCATTGTATTAGCAATGATCGGGCTTTCGTCCTTAAAGCTACGCTAAATTACCCTGCCCGAATTAATGGAATAGCTAGATCACGCCTAAATAAATATAAAAGCGTGCGAATTGCTTCTCCTTGCTCACCGCTTAAATACGGATTTTGTGCCATGATATTTTTGGCATCAACATGTGCAAATTCTAGCAAATGCCGATGAATATCTGGCACTACTAACCTATATCCGGGCATTCCAGATTGACGAGTGCCAAGAATATCGCCCTGACCACGTAATTCTAGATCTTTTTGCGCAATTTCAAACCCGTCTTCAGTTTTACAAATAATATCTAAGCGTGCTTTGGCAGTTTCGCTTAGAGGGGATTTATAGAGCAATAGGGCAGCAGAATCTTTGTCCGATCGGCCAACTCGCCCACGTAATTGATGTAATTGCGCTAAGCCAAAGCGCTCGGCATGTTCAATAATCATAATTGTGGCGTCTGGCACATCAACCCCAACTTCAATCACTGTTGTTGCAACCAATATTTTTGTAATGCCTGTCTGAAAATCTTGCATTATTTGTTGTTTTTCGTCTGCTTTCATACGCCCATGCACCAAAGCAACCTGTGTGCCGAATATCTTCTTTAACGCCAAAAACCTATCTTCTGCCGAGATTAAATCTAAATGCTCACTCTCCTCAACTAAAGGACAAACCCAAAATGCTTGCGCACCCTCATTTATTTGCGCTTTAAGACGATTTATAACATTGTCATATTTTCCAATCGGTAAAGCGGCCGTTTTAATAGGCCTTCTACCTGCTGGTTTTTCTTTTAATATGCTAACTGCCATATCGCCAAAATGAGTAAGCACTAAAGAGCGAGGAATCGGAGTGGCGCTCATTACTAAAAGATCAGCATTTTTGCCTTTTTCAGAGAGCGCAAGGCGCTGATAAACGCCAAATCTATGCTGCTCATCAATTATTGTTAGCCCAAGATTATTAAATTCAACATCAGATTGAAAAAGCGCATGTGTGCCAATAATAATATTGCTACTCCCGTTTTTTATGCTTTCAAGTGCGGCTCTTTTATCAGCAATCTTTTGTTTGCCAGTTAAAAGCACAATATTAAGCCCGACCTTATCGCATAGGGGTTTTAGGGTTTTATAATGCTGATTAGCCAATAAATCGGTAGGTGCCATTAAGGTAGATTGCGCAGAACTTTCAGCGATTGCCGCCATTGCCATAAGCGCCACAATCGTTTTGCCTGAACCAACATCACCTTGAAGTAAGCGTGACATCTTGTCTTTATTTTGCAAATCCCCAAATATTTCTTTTATCGCATTTTGCTGCCCATCAGTTAAAATAAAGGGCAGGGCGGCTTGTAACTTTGTTGTAATAGTACCTGAAAATTGACGGCTTATACCTTTTTCTTTGACCATTGAGGAGCGAATAATTTGTAAAGTTAATTGCCCTGCCAAATATTCATCATATGCAAGGCGCATTCTGGAAGGTGAATTTATTTCAGCTTCTTGCAGGTTTTTTGGGGTATGAACCGCACGCATTGCATCATCAAATTTTGGCCAATTAAATTGCTCTAAGCGATTTTTCTCAATCCATTCAGGTAGGCTCGGCAAGGTGCTAACAATTTGCACAATGATTTTTCTTAAGGCCTTTGAAGAAAGTCCATGCGTGAGTGGATAAATAGGTTCAACCAATGGCAAATCGTCAAAATTTTCTGGCGCTACAATATAATCAGGGTGGGTGATTTGCTTTTCACCGTTAAAAAAAGCAATCTCCCCAGAAACAAAGCGCACCTCGCCAACAGGTAAAGAGCGCTCAACCCAATTCCCGTGCGAGCGAAAAAACACTAGTGATATTTCACCGCTTTCATCATGGCAAAAAACCCGGTGCGGAATATTGGTGCGGTTCTTTGGTGGCGGCTGATGCCTATCAATATGTAATTTTAATGTAACAATCGAGTTAAAATAGGCATTTGCTATGCTAACTTGTGCACGCCTATCAATAATTTGGCTTGGCATATGCATTAAAACATCAAGCGCTATTGCTTCTTGTTCTTTTTGGGTTGCAAAAAACTTTTTGAATAACACACTAAGTTGCGGCCCCACGCCTTTTAATGAGCGTAGCGAGCGAAATAGCGGTGTTAAAAGTTCGGGACGAGCCATTTATTCTCTTTATAATTCTGGAGCCTTCTATATAAGTTGACTAAAGCATATCATATGCTGAATAATTTTGAAAAGATTATAATGGAACAGAAAACCTCAAAAAATAATAATCGTATAAAGCGTATGCTTTATCGTTGTTGGCACCGTGGCACACAAGAAATGGATCTTATTCTTGGTCATTTCGCTAATGCAAAGTTAGATGGATATAATGAAGCGGAACTTGATAGGTTTGAACAATTAATGGACGAACAAGATACTGACCTATTAAAATGGATTTTGGGGCAAGAGCCCGTGCCAGATAATATTGATGCTGATTTTATAAAACAATTACGAGATTTTCAGCTTATGCGAAATTCTAAATCTTAAATCATGAGCGAAACACAACAAAATAATTTCCTGCCAAATGAAATATTGATCAATGCACCAGATGGTGTTGTGCCATTTATTTTGGCGGATATGGCAGAGCAGCGCATAAAGAATGCACCAAATGATAGGGTTGCCTTAAGTTTTATCACACGAGATGGCGAGCGCTTATTGCGTATGAATGATATTTTACGCACTCTTATGCCAAATCATCAAATCATTATGCTACCAGCTTGGGATTGTTTGCCCTATGATAGGGTGTCGCCAAATATGGTTTCTATTGCTGCCAGAATGAGCGCACTTTCTATTTTAGCAAGTGAGGCAACAAAGGGCGCTATTGTTTTAAGCACCGCAAATGCTCTCATTCAAAAACTACCACCAAAAGCAATAGTAAAATCAATGTCATTTATGGCAAAGGCTGGTGAAATAATAGATAGCGAAGACATTATTAAATGGGCAAATATGAACGGCTATTTGCGTGTGCCAACGGTGCGTGAAAGCGGTGAATATGCAGTTCGTGGTGGTATAATTGATTTATTCCCAGCAGGGCAAAAACAACCCATTAGATTTGATTTTTTGGATCAGTTCTTGAAACAATTAGGAATTTTAACCCCGAAACTCAGCGCACAAATAATAATCTAACTTCTATATCTTTAGCGCCAATGAGCGAGATTGCATTAAGCGAAGATAGCATAAGAAGATTTAGGCAAAATTTTAGCGTTAATTTCAACCAAACTAGAATGGCTGACCCGCTCTATAATGCGATTAGTGCCTCGCAAAGATTTATGGGTATGGAGCATTGGTTGCCGTTTTTCTATGAGAATTTAGATAGGTTAGTTGATTATTGTGGTGATGCGCCATTTATTTTTGATGATCAAACAATGCTGGCATATAATGAACGTCAAGCACAAATAATTGATTATTATGAAGCAAGAAGCAAAACACTAAATGCAGCAATCGCTAGTGAAACTATTCCCTATAACGCCATCAAGCCTGAACTGCTCTATGAGATAGATACAAAAAAACAACAGATATTTGGCAATAATAAATTAATTCAGATTTCTCCATTTGCAAGCCCTGATAGTTTAATAGTAAAAAAAGATATGGGAGCGGCTATTGCGCCTTCCTTTGCAGCGCAACGAGCAAAGGAAAATAGCAATATTTTCAATTCGCTAATCGAGTTAATTGACAAAGAGATTGGAAATAAGCGCAAAATCATTCTCAGCTGCTGGAGCGAAGGTTCTCGTGAAAGAATGGCGCAAGTTCTAGCTGATCATGGTCTAAAAAATATCAATATGGCTGCTAATTATCATCAGGCAAAGAGTGCAAAGATTGGTGTGGTTTCTTTGCTCGTGCTGGGGCTTGAAACTGGTTTTAAAAGTAAAGAATTATTAGTTTTATCTGAGCAAGATATTCTTGGTGAGCGTTTAATTAGATCACGCAAAAAGCGCAAAAGTAGCGATGCCCTAACTGAAGCTAGTGCCTTATCGCCCAATGATCTCGTAGTGCATATAGATCATGGTATAGGGCGTTTTATTGGTCTTAAGGCCATAAATGTGACTGGTGCGCCGCATGATTGCGTTGAAATTGAATATGCTAAAAATGATAGGCTTTATTTGCCTGTTGAAAATATTGAATTGCTTTCTCGATATGGATCAGAGCAAGCAGGGGCAACATTAGATAGGCTTGGCACTGGTGCTTGGCAGGCGAAAAAAGCCAAACTTAAAAAGCGTATAAAAGACATGGCAGAGCAGCTAATAAGAATAGCTGCCAAACGTGAGATGAGTTCCGCTTCTCCCATATCAATGCACGCTGGGGCTTATGATGAATTTGTCGCTAGGTTTTTATTTGATGAAACTGAGGATCAATTAGTAGCAATTGATAATGTTTTAGATGATCTAACTTCTGGCAAGGTGATGGATCGCTTGGTGTGTGGTGATGTTGGTTTTGGAAAGACTGAAATTGCCTTGCGTGGCTCATTTGCTATGGCTTTATCGGGCAGGCAAGTGGCGCTAGTTGTGCCAACCACTTTGTTGGCTCGCCAGCATTATAAAACTTTTAGCGATCGTTTTGCAGGATTGCCAATAAATATCGCCCAGCTTTCAAGATTAGTTCCAAGCGCACAATTAAAAACTAATAAAAAGGGTTTGGCAGATGGCTCGATTGATATTGTGATTGGCACACATGCGCTTTTAGCCAAAACAATAGAATTTCGTGATTTAGGCATGTTGATTATTGATGAGGAACAACATTTTGGCGTTGGACATAAAGAAAGACTAAAAGAGCTGAAAAGCAATGTGC
This sequence comes from Alphaproteobacteria bacterium, assembly GCA_024280655.1. GTDB lineage: Bacteria > Pseudomonadota > Alphaproteobacteria > Rhizobiales > Devosiaceae > S141-66. Next base: position 5,601 of record JAJRPR010000102.1, read on the forward strand.
ATGTGCTAACGCTTAGCGCAACGCCAATCCCACGCACTTTACAATTAGCGCTAACGGGTGTGCGTGATCTATCTTTATTGGCAACGCCACCAGTTGATAGATTGGCTATTAGAACCTTCGTTATGCCATTTGATGCATTGAGCGTAAGGGAAGCATTGTTGCGTGAAAAATATCGAGGCGGGCAGAGTTTTTATGTTGTGCCACGTATTAAAGATCAGGGGAAAATATCACGCTTTTTAAGCGAGCAAGTGCCTGAAGTTAAATTTATGGTGGCTAATGGGCAAATGAATGCCAATGAACTTGATGATATTATGAATGCTTTTTATGATGGCAAGTTTGATGTGCTAGTTTCAACCTCCATTGTAGAATCAGGTTTAGATATTCCAAGTGCTAATACTTTAATTGTACATCGAGCAGATCAGTTTGGTCTTGCGCAACTCTACCAAATACGAGGGCGAATTGGGCGCTCAAAGGTTCGAGCCTATGCTCTATTCACCGTACCAGTAGATAAAAAATTAACTGATAATGCGCAAAAGCGGCTTGAAGTATTACAATCGCTTGAACATTTAGGGGCAGGCTTTGAATTGGCGAGCCATGACCTTGATATTCGTGGTGCTGGTAATTTGCTTGGTGATGAGCAATCGGGGCACATTAGAGAAGTTGGTTTTGAGCTTTATCAAGCAATGTTAGAAGATGCGGTGGCGGCATTGCGCTCAGGGCAGATTGATGAAAATGAAGAGAATGAGTGGTCGCCGCAAATTTCGCTTTCAATGCCCGTTATGATACCAGAGAATTATGTCAAAGATTTACCTGTAAGAATGCAGCTTTATCGGCGACTTGGTGATTTAAGCACTGCTGAGGAAATTGATGATTTTGCTGCTGAATTAATAGATAGGTTTGGCTCTTTGCCAGAAGAGGTGAGGGCGCTATTAAAAATCGTGCTAGTAAAGTCCTTGTGCCGCCAAGCAAATGTTGAAAAAATAGATGCAGGGCCAAAGGGAGCAATTTTAACGCTTAGAAATAATGAATTCCCAAATCCAACAGCATTAGTTAAGTTAATATCCGATCCAACGCAATTAGTGCGCTTAAGGCCAGATCAAAAGCTGGTATTTTCTCGAGATTGGCCAAAAGCTGAAGATAGATTAGTAGGAGTTGCATCTATCCTTGCCAAAATGGTAAAAATGACGCAATAAGCTACAAATAATGTTTTTGTATGATGATAATGATTTAGAAAACCCTTTTGGTCATTTTGTTGCCAAAATTTCAGACTTGTTAAGAGATATGTTTTTTATTATGACAGAACAAATAGCCAACCTTTAGGATTAGAAATGAAGTTAAAGAAATTATTGCTGACCAGCCTTTTAAGTATGGCTCTTGTTAATTTTTCAGGCGCTAGTTTTGCGCAAGAAAATTCAGAAGACAAGATTGATGCAACTGAGACAAGCTTGCCATCAGCACCAAAACCTGAAGATAATTGGCTAAAAATATGCGCGCCGCTAGATAGTGGTGAAAAAGCTTGCATTATGCGTCAAATAGTTTTGCAAAATGGACAGTTTTTTGGCTCATTCATGTTACGTAATGATCCGGGGCAAGAAAACAAATTATTAGCTGTTGCAGCCGTTCCTTTAGGCGTTTTATTGCCTTTTAATATGGTTTGGCAGATTGATGGCGGCAAGCCAATTAGAGTTCCATTTGTGCTTTGCGATAAAGTATCATGTACTTCACAACTTGTAATCAATGAAAATTATATAAATAGTTTGAAAAAAGGCTCTAAACTGTCATTATCTACAAAAACCCAGCAAAATAAGGATCTCGTGGTCAATATCAACCTCGCAGGTTTTACCTCTGTTTATGATAATGATACTGCCTTAACTTTTGATCAGTTTAGAGAGCAATCAACAGGGGCAAGTGCGCTTGAGCAACAATTACAAGATAGAGCTGAGCAAATACGCCAAAATCAAAATTAAATTGCTAACAAGGATATACTAACAAAAAAGTGAAAATAAATTCATTCATTCTTGGTTTTGCAAACAGCCTCTTAACTATCTTGCTTTAGTTTTTAATTATTATGTTTTCACGTGAGAAAAAAACACTCATTGCCGAATGGTGGTGGACGATAGATAGAACACTCTTAGCAGCACTTATTATGCTATTGCTAGTTGGTGTGGTATTGTCTTTTGCTGCTAGCCCGCCAGTTGCCGTTCGTCTTGGTTATTCGCCATATCATTTTGTGATACGTCATATTGTTTTCATTGTGCCAACTATTATTGTTCTTATTGGTGCATCATTGTTAAATGAGCGCTTGGCTAGATTTGCTGCATTATTAATGTTTGTTGGTTCCTTAATTCTACTTTGGGCAACGCCATTCATTGGGTTTGAAGCGAATGGTGCTAGAAGGTGGATATTGATATTTGGTCAATCAATTCAGCCATCAGAATTTATTAAGCCAAGTTACGCACTTATGGCGGCATGGCTGTTTTCTTTATCGATGCAACAAAAGGAAGTTCCAGGAAAAATAATTTCTTTCATTTTTATGGGTTTGATAATTATCCCGCTTTTAATGCAACCAGATTTAGGGCAATCATTTTTAGTTGGTGCAACATTTTTTTCTCTATTATTTCTTGCTGGTCTATCATGGTTTTGGATTTTTTTGCTCTTTGGGGTTAGTGCTGTTTCGGGCTTTGGCGCATATTTGTTCTTCCCTCATTTTGCAAGGCGCATAGATGGATTTATAAATCAGGGAAGTAGCGGCCCTTCCTATCAAGTAGAAAAAGCGTTGCAATCATTGCTTGAAGGTGGGTGGTTTGGTCGTGGGCCGGGTGAGGCTACTGCTAAGAACTATATTCCAGATGCTCATGCAGATTATGTTTTTTCAGCAGCCGCGGGTGAGTTTGGAATTATATTTTCTTTAATGCTGGCTTCTTTAATTGGCTTTATTATTATTAGATCATTGAGCAATGCGCAAAATCAAACAGGGTTGTTTGCACGACTTGGAGCTAGCATTTTAGCTATTCAATTTGGATTGCAATCAATTATAAATTTGGCAGTAAATCTAAATCTCATGCCCTCAAAAGGCATGACTTTGCCATTCGTTTCTTATGGAGGAACTTCAATGTTAGCGATTGCTTTTTCAATGGGAATATTGCTGAGCTTAACAAGAAAAAAACCGCATGAAAGACTGCTATCGGTATTACCTCTTTATCAAAAGGGAAATAATAAAACAGCGACAGGACTAATGGCGGCAAGAATAAAAGAGCAACCTAGCGAGATATAAAATGGAAAAAGAAAAATGGCCCACCTACGCCAAGGCTTCGGAGGACAGGCGGGGAAGGGCAGCCTGCGTGGCGTGAACGCAAGAAAGAATGTAGCGACCAATGGCGACAAGAATAAAGAAAGCAACCTAGCAAGATATAAAATGAAAAAGAAAAACGGCGGGGATGTCGGGGTCGGGAGCGTAGCGACCAACGGCGACAAGAGAAAAAGAGCATGAGCAAAATTGTTTTAATGGCTGGTGGAACTGGTGGGCATTTATTTCCTGCAATGGCGCTGGCGCAAGAATTAGAGAGACGTGGGCACGAAATTCATTTGATGAGTGATGAGCGTGTATCAGCCTATGGTGAAAAATTTCCAGCAAAACAAACTCACATTGTACCATCAGCAACACCATCATTAGCAAATCCGATAAAATTCATTAGAGCTGGTTTTATTATTTTAGGTGGGACTTTTACTGCTTGGCAAAAGCTGAGGGAAATAAAACCAGATATTGTAATTGGTTTTGGTGGATATCCGATTTTCCCGTCATTTTTTGCTGCATCGCTAATGGGAATAAAAGGAATTTTACACGAGCAAAATGCAGTTCTTGGTAGGGCTAATAGGGCATTAGCAAGATTTGCAAAAGTGATGGCGCTTAGTTTTGAATATACCGCTTATGCAGAGAGGTATGGGATTATGCAAATTGTAACTGGTAATCCTGTTAGAGATAGGGTGCGAACAGCCGCAAGGGAATTGGCTTATTCTAGGATAAGCGAAAAAGGTAAGATACGTCTATTGGTGTTTGGGGGATCGCAAGGGGCGAGGGTATTTTCAGATTTAATACCACCAGCCATTATTCAACTTCCTGAGCATTTAAGAAAGCGCTTAGAAATTACGCAACAATGTCGCCCTGAAGATCTTGAGCGAGTTACTTCTATCTATAAAAGCGCTAAAGTAAATGTTGAACTATCCGAGTTTTTTGACGATTTGCCTGAGAGAATGGCTGATTCGCATTTGGTTATTTCTAGGTCGGGAGCATCGTCAGTTTCTGAATTAACAGTACTAGGCCGCCCCGCAATTTTAATTCCATTACCCGGATCACTTGATGGCGATCAGGCTAATAATGCTGCCTTTATCGAATCAGTTGGTGGCGGTTGGGTTGTTGAACAGAACAATATTTCACCGCAATCTCTTGCCAAACAGCTTGAAGAGTTGTTTTTAGAGCCAGAGCTGTTAAATGATGCTGCAAATAAGTCAAAATCGCTAGGGCAGCCAAAGGCAGTTGAGCGATTGGCTGATTTAGCAGAGAATATTATTAAAACTAAAAAATAGTTAGGGAAAATATCTATGAAAATGCCACAGGATATTGGGCCAGTACATTTTGTTGGAATTGGCGGAATTGGCATGAGTGGAATTGCAGAGATTTTGCATGGGCAAAATTATACCGTTCGTGGGTCTGATTTATCTTTAAGTTCAAATGTTAAACGTTTGCAAAAAATGGGCATAGAGGTTGAAATTGGGCAAAGCGCAAAAAACATTAAAGACGCAGCTGTTGTTGTAATTTCTTCGGCTATTAAAAAAGATAATCCAGAATTAAGAGCGGCAAGACGTGCTGGTTTGCCTATTGTTAGACGTGCTGAAATGCTTGCCGAGATTATGCGTTTTAAGAATTGTGTTGCGATTGGCGGCACGCATGGGAAAACCACAACAACTTCGCTGGTTGCAGCGTTGCTTGATGCTGGCAACATGGATCCAACAGTGATTAATGGCGGTATTATTAATGCTTATGGTACGAACGCTCGTGAGGGCAAGGGCGATTGGATGGTGGTTGAGGCAGATGAAAGCGATGGCACATTTGTCAAATTACCAGCCGATGTTGCGGTGGTTACTAATATTGATCCAGAGCATTTAGATCATTATGGATCTTTTGATGAGCTAAAAAATGCCTTTGAGAATTTTATAGAAAACGTGCCCTTTTATGGCTTTGCTGTTATGTGCCTTGACCATTTTGAAGTTCAGGCTCTTGTTGGTGAAATAACAGATAGGCGAGTAATTACTTATGGACAAAATCCGCAATCTGACGTGCGCTTGAGTAATTTAAGAAATGAAAATGGCATATCAAGATTTGATGTTGAATTGCGTGATAGAATTACCAAGCAAGAGCACACAATAAAGGATATTGAATTGCCTATGCCCGGTTTGCACAATGTTATGCACGCAACAGCCGCTATTGCAGTTGCAGATCAGTTAGGTGTTAGCGAAGAGGCAATCCGAAATGGCTTAAAGAATTTTGCAGGGGTTAATCGTCGTTTTACCAAAGTTGGTGAAGTAAATGGCATAGTAATTATTGATGATTATGGGCATCACCCAGTGGAGATATCTTCGGTATTAAAAGCTGCAAGGCAATCAACAAAAAACAATGTCATAGCTATTATGCAGCCGCATCGTTATTCTCGTCTAGATGGTTTGTTTGATGAATTTTCTGCGTGTTTTAACGATGCAAATAGCGTAATTATTACACCTGTTTTTGCCGCAGGGGAAGAGCCAATAAAAGGCGCTAGCCATGTTGATCTAGCTCGAAATATCCGTGCTTCAGGGCATAGAGATGCCAGTTTTGTTAAAGATCCCAATGAAATAGCCAAGATAATTAGCGAAAAGGCAAGTGCGGGTGATTATGTGGTGTTTTTGGGGGCTGGAAATATTACGCAATGGGCAAATGACTTCCCACAAGAACTAGCAAAACTATTGTAAGGATTAACTATGTCTAACGAAGGTTTATTATCAAAATTAGGTGGTTGGACAGATAAGATTCATGGTCGCTTAATACCCAATCAAAAAATGTCTGAAATAAGCTGGTTTAGGGTTGGTGGGGCTGTTGAATTATTTTTTCAACCAAAAGACATTGAGGATTTACAGTTTTTCCTAAAAAACCTTGATGCAAAAATTAAAGTAAGCGTGATGGGGCTTGGCTCAAATCTCTTAATAAGAGATGGCGGGATTGATGGTGTGGTGATTAAACTCTCCGCTCGGGGTTTTGGCAATATAGAAGTGCTGAACGATTATAAAATAGAGGTTGGGGCGGCCAATCCAGACGTTAGAGTTGCCAAAGCGGCAGCAGAAGCAGGGATTGATGGCTTGACCTTTTATCGAGGTATTCCGGGCGGAATTGGTGGCGCTCTTTATATGAATGCTGGTTGTTATGGCACTGAAACAAAAGATACAATGATTAGCCTTAGTGGCGTAACTAGGCAAGGTGATCTCATTACGCTAGATAATAAAGATATGAATTATAAATACCGTAAATCTAACGCTCCTGATGGGGTGATTTTTACTTCAGCGATATATCAAGGATTTGCAGGCGATGCACAAACATTAAAAATGCAAATGCAAGAAATAACCGATAAGAGGGAAGGCTCGCAGCCTGTAAAATCTCGCACGGGTGGCTCAACTTTTAAGAACCCTACTGGCCAGTCAAGCTGGAAACTTATTGATAGCGCAGGTTGTCGAGGTTTAAGGATAGGCAATGCGCAAGTTTCAGAATTACATTGTAATTTTTTGCTAAATCTTGGAGATGCCAGCGCATACGATATTGAATTGCTTGGCGAAACGGTGCGCAATAGAGTGCGAGAAAATTCTGGTATTGAGTTGAAATGGGAAATTCGACGTATGGGAAAATTTGAGCCAGAAAAGCAAATAAAAGAGTTTTTAGATGGTGATATTTTCACTGGTAAGGTTTAATTATGAAATCAAAACGTTTGCACGGTTTAGATTTTGCTCGGTTTTGTGCCTTTGCGGGCATGGTTTATGTGAATTTTCATATTGTAACTGGCGCTGGCACTGGTGCTATTTGGGCAGAAGTGTTTTTGCTCACTCTTGAGGGCAAAGCTGCGGCTACATTTGTTGTTTTGGCAGGTGTTGGCTTTGGTTTAGCATATAATGCAAGACCAAGCAATTTCACACCTACTATGCTTAAGCGGGCACTATTTTTACTGGTAATTGGTCTAATAAATATGCTGATTTTCCCTGCAGATATTATCCATTATTATGCTATTTATTTTGTGTTCGCATTGTTTCTTATTCGCTATTCAACAAAAATAATTGCTATCGTTGCCTTATTGCTTCCACTTATCTTCATCGCTTTGCTATTTTTGATTGATTACGAAACTGCTTGGAATTGGAAAACGCTAGATTACGCAGATTTTTGGACGTTTAATGGCTTTATTAGAAATCTTTTTTATAATGGCTTCCATCCAGCAATTCCTTGGCTAAGTTTTTTGCTGTTAGGAATTATTCTTTCAAGATTGGATTTGCATTCTAAGACCTTGCAAAAAAAGCTAGTAATTGCTGGTTCTGTTATGTTGGCTATAGCTTATAGCCTATCTATTTCTTTATCATTATTTGGGGCAGATATTGCTGAACTTGTTAGTGTTTTACCAATGCCCCCATTACCGCTTTATATGCTTGCAGGCTCAGGTGCTGCATTTCTAGTTATTGGAGTTTCTTTGCTATTATTTAATGGAGAAAAAAAGAAGTTTCTTTCTCCGTTTACTATAGCTGGCAAGCAAGCTCTAACATTATATATTGCCCATATCATCATTGGCATGGGAATACTTGAAGAACTCGGACTGCTTGAAGGGCAAACGGCGCAGTTTTCCATTTATTTTTCTAGTATATTCATTTTTGCTTCAATTATTTATGCTTTAATTTGGTCAAGGTTTTTTAAGAATGGCCCATTTGAGTGGCTATTAAGAAAACTCACAGGTTAGGAAAGTTAATGGCAAAAAAAGTTGCACTTCTAAAAGGAGGACTATCGGTAGAGCGTGAAGTCTCTCTTGATAGTGGCGTGGCTTGTGCCAATGCTTTGCGTGCTGCTGGTTATGATGTGAGTGAAATTGATGTTGATAGAAATATTGCCTCAAAATTAGTTGAGCTAAATCCTGACGTAGTTTTTAATGCGCTGCATGGTCGATATGGCGAAGATGGCACTATTCAAGGCTTGCTTGAAATCCTTGAAATTCCCTACACCCATTCAGGTGTTTTGGCTTCTGCCTTGGCGATGGATAAACACCAATCAAAAACACTTTTTAAGGCAAATGGCATTCCTATTGCTAATCATATAATTGCTCACCGTTCGCAAATTGGTGGGCATCATCTCATGAAACCGCCTTATGTAGTTAAGCCTGTTAATGAAGGCTCAAGTGTTGGTATTTTTCTAGTCAAAGATGAAAATGCTCACCCAATACAAGAAGTTCTTGGATCCGATTGGCAGGGTGATGAAATGCTAATGGTTGAACGCTATATTCCAGGAAAAGAACTTACTTGTGCGGTGATGGGCGATGTGGCGCTTGGGGTTATAGAAATAACTACTGATATGCATTTTTATAATTATGAAGCGAAATATGAAAAACATGGTTCCGAGCACTTAATTCCAGCCCCTGTTCCACAAAAAATCTATGATAAAATCCAAAGCCTAAGTCTAAAAGCTCATAAGGTGCTTGGCTGTAAGGGAGTAACAAGAGCTGATTTTCGTTATAATGATTTTGGTGGCGAAAATGGTGAACTGGTTTGTTTGGAGATAAATACTCAACCGGGAATGACCAAAACCTCGCTAGTACCAGAGATTGCTGCACATGCTGGCCACGATTTTATTGAGTTGGTTAGTTGGATCGTGGAGGATGCGAGTTGCAACAGGTAGGTAATAAAGCTAGACGCAAGAAAACCCCAAAATTTTTGATAGAGATCAATCAATTTTATATTCTATATAAAGCCATCATAAAAAGATTAGCTTTTATTATAGTGAGCCTGATTATAATATTGTTCCTATATCAATCTCGCAATGAAATTTCTAAAATTACAGATAAGTCTGTCTCATTCATATCAGGCCAGCTTGCAGGATTTGGCTTAAGCATTAAAGAGGTGCAAATAGAGGGTCAAGTATTAACAAATGAGGAACAAATTTTAAGCGCTCTTAAAATTGATGATAAGACCTCGACACTTACATTTGATGCACAAAAAGCAAGGGAGCGCATACTTGAGTTACCTGCAATTTTTGAAGCGAGTATTAGAAAGTCCTTTCCCTCACAGTTAATTGTTAATGTCATAGAAATTGAACCTGTCGCTCGTTGGCGTGTTGGCGGCGAAACTTATTTTATTGGCAAAACAGGTAAAAAATTAGCGCTTTCTACAGGTGAAGTAGATAATAGTTTGCCATTAATTATCGGGCAGGGCGCAGCAGATGATGCTTATTCTCTCATTAATATTTTAAGTGAATATGCAAGAATAGAGAATGGTTTAATCGCCCTAAGTCGTATAGCTGATAGAAGATGGGATTTGATTTACGATAATGGCTTAAGGGTACAATTACCAGAAGATGACTTAGAAAAAGCCTTAAGCCTGTTGGCTAACTATCAAAAAGAATATTCAATATTTGATAAAGATATAAATCTAATTGATTTGCGTATTACAGGTTCATTAGTAGTTCGTCTTATAAATAGAGATAATAATACGCAATAGGGACAAAGTTGGCTTGGGTAATAGTATGATTAATGAACAAATGAGTGCAAGGTTAAAGCCGATAGAAAAGGGTCGCACACGTCTTGTTTCGGTGCTTGATATTGGTTCAACAAAAATATGCTGCACCATTGCTCGCCTTGTTCCACGCATTGAAGGGCAGGCACTACGAGAAAGAACTCATGAACCTGAAGTAATTGGTTTTGGCTATGGGCCATCGGCTGGCATAGAAAGCGGAGTGATTAGCGACCTTGATTTAGCAGAAAAGTCTATTCGCTTTGTGCTAAGTGAAGCTGAGAAAAAAGCAGGGCTAACAATAGAATCAATTATTATCAATGTAAGTTCAGGCGATTTATCTTCACAAACTTTAAGCGCAAATATTTCGCTTGATGGGCAAGAAGTCGAAAAATCAGACATATCTCGTGTGTTTGAAGCGGTAAATGAAGTGTCCGTTGAGAAAAAACGCACAATTATTCATGCGCTTCCAATAGGTTTCTCACTTGATGGACAGCGCAATGTAGCTGAACCTTACGGCATGGTTGGTGAGCATCTTGGAGTTGATGTAGCTGTTGTAAGTGCAAATACGTTGGTTATGCGAAATATAGAATTAGTGCTTAATAGATGCCATTTGCAAGTGCAGGCATTTATTGCCACCCCTTATGCAAGTGGGTTAGGCGCTTTGGTCGATGATGAGGCGAATTTAGGCGTTGCATGTATTGATTTTGGTGGCGCAACTACTAGTATAAGTGTGTTTTTTGAAGGCCACTTAGTATTTGCAGATGTTTTGCCGATTGGTGGCCAACAAATCACTATGGATATAGCACGCCAGCTTTCGATCTCTATTGAAGATGCAGAAAGAATAAAGACCCTTTATGCCAGTGTTTTACCGGGGCAAAACGATGAGAGAGAGTTAATTCCCATTATGCCCATTGGTATGAGCGAAGAAAATAGCCCAAATGCTATTGCCCGCTCTAATATAACCCGCATCGTTCGTCCTCGTATTGAAGAAATACTTAATGGAGTGCGAGAAAAAATAGCAAATGCAAAAATGATGGATGTTGCTGGCCGTAGATTCGTGTTCACAGGTGGAGCAAGCGAATTAACTGGTTTGACGGAATTAGGACAAAGAATGTTGTCACGACACGTTCGAAAAGGGCGTGCAATGGGCATTGCAGGCCTTCCAGATGCCGCAAAGGGCCCCGCTTTTTCAACAATAGCTGGAATGTTAGTTTATCCGCAAATATGTCAGCATGAATTTGTTGCAAAAAACCAAAATAAAGCACTCATGGGTTCTGGTGGTTATTTATCACGTGTAATCAATAGATTAAAAGAGAACTTTATAGAATAAGTTTAAGTTGCTAGTACTTGTTATGGCTAATGAACTGTGAATTTAAGTCTTTGTTTTTTTCTAAAATGCACAAAAATTAACAATTTCCTTGTAATTGTTAGCGTTGGGTTAACGAATTAACTGCTATTTTATATATAACAATTACCATAAGTGAGGTCTGAAATGACAATTAACCTGCAAATTCCTGATGTACAAGAACTGAAACCTCGAATCACTGTGTTTGGTGTTGGGGGAGCTGGTGGCAACGCCGTAAATAATATGATTAATTCTGGATTGCAAGGAGTTGAATTTGTCGTTGCAAATACCGATGCTCAAGCACTCACCTTATCAAAAGCGCAACGTATTATTCAGCTTGGCGTTGATGTAACCGAAGGTCTTGGCGCAGGCTCGCACCCTGAAGTTGGCGAAGCGGCGGCCGAAGAAAGCTTTGACGAGATTAATGATCATTTAAGCGGTTCGCACATGGTATTTATTACTGCTGGAATGGGTGGCGGTACTGGTACAGGAGCAGCTCCCGTTGTTGCCAGAGCGGCACGAGAGCAAGGTATTTTGACGGTAGGGGTTGTTACAAAGCCATTTCAATTTGAAGGTAATCGCCGCATGCGTTTAGCTGATGATGGAATTGATGAGTTGCATCGCTATGTTGATACGCAGATTGTTATTCCAAACCAAAATCTGTTTCGTGTAGCAAATGAAAAGACAACATTTGCTGATGCGTTTGCAATGGCTGATGAAGTGCTATTTTCTGGTGTTGCTTGTATTACCGATTTAATGACCACAGACGGTCTTATTAATCTTGATTTTGCGGATGTTCGGGCAGTTATGCGTGGTATGGGTAAAGCAATGATGGGAACGGGCGAGGCAAGTGGTGAAGATAGAGCCCGTCATGCCGCAGAAGCCGCTATTGCTAATCCTTTGCTTGATGATGTTTCAATGCAGGGCGCAAGAGGTCTGTTGATTTCTATAACTGGTGGCAAAGATATGACACTTTACGAGGTTGATGAGGCCGCAAGTCGTATTCGTGAAGAGGTAGATAGTGATGCTAATATTATTCTCGGTGCAACATTTGACGATAGTTTAAATGGTGAAATTCGTGTATCAGTTGTTGCGACTGGAACAGAAGCGGCAATGGTACAGGCTATGGATCCGCATCAACCAAACCCTGAGCGTGTCTTATCTGTTAAAGATACAATGAGAGAAACTGCAACTAAAATCACTACTGAAACTAATGATATTGACACTATAGCAAAAGGTGCGGTTTCTAGCGCATTAGATGAGATGGAAGCACAATCACCAATCACTGATAAAACCAATGACGTGATGGTAGAAAGATATTACCCACAAGATCAGGCGCTTGAGCCAATGGATGATGCGCCTATTAAGCAAGAAATTCCTATGCCCTCGTCTCACACAATGTCAAAGCCAGTAAGGCCAAGTGTCGCAAGAAGAATGCCACGTACTGATGAGTTGCCAATGGTAGCGCAAAAAACTTTGCAAGAAAAACCGCAGGTTAATTCACCAAGAGCATTTTTTAAGCGCATAGCCTCTAATGTTGGATTAAATATTGGTGCAAATGAGGAAGGCAATAATTCTCATAATATGGATGATTCTGATGCGCAAAGTGCTATTGAGTCGGGTAATCCTCGTTCCTCACGACCACAGGTGCAAGGAAGTTCTGGTGATTTAGACGCTCACGGGCGTGCAAATATGCAACAGTTGAGAAAAGAACACCTCGAAATTCCTTCATTTTTGCGAAAACGTGGCTAAAACTTAAAATAATTGATTAGAAGTCCCAATGCGGGTTTCGCATTGGGGTTTTTTAGTTTAAGCAATTTAGATTGTTTAGAATTGTTAATGAGTTTAGGGGCAGTACCAAAATGAACAGGATATCAGCACGTCAATGCACAATATGTAAGCCTATTGAGTTTAGTGGTTTTGGGGTGCATTCGGGACAGCCTGTTACTCTATTGATTGAGCCGAATGATGTTGATAGTGGTTTGCATATTTGTAGAATCCTAGACGATGGCACAAAGACAGATCCCGTAAGCGTTCATTATTCAAGAATTTCAAGCACTACATTATGCACAACACTTGATTTGGATAATTCGATTAATGCGGCGACCGTTGAGCATGTCGTTTCTGCACTTAGTGGACTTGGCATAGATAATGCTCTTATTACTATTGATGGCCCTGAATGCCCAATACTTGATGGAAGTGCTATGCCTTTTGTTGAAGGTATTTTGCAAGCGGGGTTAAAATTTCAAACAGAGAAGCGTAAGTTTATAAAAATATTACGAGCCGTTACGGTTCGTAATAACGATTCTTTTGCAGCGCTTGAGCCATATAATGGGCGTGTTCTTGATTTAGAAATTGATTTTGATAATGATGTCATTGGTCGCCAAAGAATGATATTTGATTGGACACCAAGATTATATGTTGAAAAAATAGCAAGGGCTCGTACTTTTGGCTTTGTTGAAGAAGCCAAAGTTTTGCGTCAAGGAGGACATGCTCTTGGCTCGTCTTTAGAAAATTCTATAGCTATTGATGAAGATGGAATTCAAAATAAAGAGGGTTTGCGATTTGAAGATGAATTTGTGCGTCATAAATTACTTGATGCTATTGGTGATCTAGCGCTTGGGGGTTTGCCAATTTATGGACGTTTTAGATCTTATAAGGGTGGCCATAAATTAAACTCTCAAGTTCTTAAAAGCATGTTTGCGACAGAAGCAAATTATGAAATTGTTAGCGCTGATAAATTACCACTTTCATTTGATGCACTTGATGATTTACCTGAAGGTCTTAAAGTAGAATCGTTCTTACGATCTGTTGGATAAAGAAAAAGTTATTTTGTTTGTCACAGTTTTGAGATAATTTACAATTAAAGCGAATTTGATAATTTAGAAATTTTATAAGAGCAGGACATTTTGTGAGCAAAGAAATAATTATAAATAGTGCAAATCGCTTATTGCGAATAGTAATCCTCACCTTGGCTATTTTTAGCCTTAGTGCCTGTGCTGGGTTTAATCTGTTTGGACCCCCCAAAATCACTCAAGAAGAAATTATTCCACCAGAAACACTATATCAAAGTGCTCTTGATGATATGGATAGGCAATATTTCCAAGCAGCTTTAAAATCATTAGCTAAATTAGAGCGTCAGCATCCGTTCTCTGAATTTGCTGAAAAGGCTAAATTGATGACAGTTTATGCCAATTTCAGTACTGGGAAATTTGATGATGCAATTTTGGCGGCGGATCGTTATTTAGCACTATACCCAAATTCAAAAGAAACAGCTTATATATTATATGTGAAGGGCTCTTCTTATTATGCACAGATTAAAGATATAACTCGTGATCAGCAATTAGCTCAAGATGCAATCGATACATTGCAACTATTGGTTAGCACTTATCCGAAGTCAAAATATAGCGATGATGCACGCGAGAGTTTGCGGGTAGCATATGATCAATTAGCAGGCAAAGAAATGTCTGTTGGTCGTTATTATCAAGGAAATGGAAAATACCTAGCATCAATAAATCGTTTCAAAGAGGTTGTACAAAAATATGAAACATCAACTCACATTGAAGAAGCTTTGTTTCGGTTAGTTGAAAGCTATCTTTCTCTTGGGCTAATAAATGAGGCTCGTACATCTGCTGCCATTTTAGGGCATAATTATTCTTCAAGCGAATGGTATCAATCGGCATATAATCTATTACAATCTCAAGGGTTGACGCCAGAAGTTATAGATGCAGATCTGTTCAAGCAGAACGGTTAGAACTAAATTAGGTAGTCATGCTTAGTGCTGTATCAATAAATAATATCGTTTTAATCGAACGTTTGGATTTGGAATTATCTAGCGGATTAACGGTATTAAGCGGTGAAACTGGCGCAGGCAAATCAATTCTTCTCGATGCTTTAACTTTGGCTCTTGGTGGGCGTGGTGATTTGTCTTTGGTTCGTAAGGGGCAAGAAAGCGGTTTTGTTGTTGCTGAAATATTTTTACCTAATAATCATCTAGCTTTTTCTATTCTTACAGAAGCGCAGATTGAATATAGCGAACAATTAATATTAAAGCGTGTACAATTTAGTGATGGACGCACTCGTGCCTTTATCAATGACCAGCCAGTATCTGCATCTCTTTTGCGAAAAATAGGCTCAAAAATAATAGAAATTCACGGGCAGCATGATGATAGAGCGCTAGTTGATGTTGCAACGCACCGTAAAGCGCTTGATGATTTTGGTGCTCTAAATCTATTGAGCTTAAAGATACAACAAGCGTATGAGGAATTAGTCGAGTTAGAAGAAAAGCTAAATAGACAAATTGCAAAAATTGAAAAAGCCAAGCAAGACGAGGAATATGCTCGTCATGTAGTGCAAGAACTTAGTAATTTGGCTTTAGAGGGAGGGGAGGATAAGGTTCTAAGCGAGCAACGCCAAAGACTTATGCAACTTGAAAAAGCTGCTAGCGATATTAAAGATATAGATGAAATATTAAATAGGAAAAATGCACCAGCCCCCGCACTTGCTTCATTGATGCGAAAATTATCTAGGAAAAATGATGAGGCTGGTCTGTTCTCACCTATAATTGAAGCACTTGATAATGCGCTCCTATCACTAGATAGAACAAATGAGGCGCTTGAAACATTAAAACATGATTTGAATTTTGATCCAAATGAGCTTGAAAATATCGAAGAGCGGCTTTTTTCTTTACGTGAGACGGCTAGAAAACATCATGTGAGTGTTGAGCAATTACCACAAATTCTTGAAAAATATGAGGCCGAATTAAAACAGCTTGAAAGTGGTGAGAGTGAGTTAGCTAAGCTAAAAGCAGCTGCAAAAAAGGCGCATGATAATTATATAGGGATTGCAACGAAACTTAGCGAAAAACGTCAGAACACCTCTGTTTTGCTAGAAAAAGCCGTAGAAAAAGAATTGCCAGATCTAAAATTGGGGGCGGCGAAATTTATGGTTGAACATAAAATAGAGCGGGGGAAAATCTCATTCTATGGCTTTGATAATATTGCCTTTCACGTGCAAACTAATCCGGGAACAAATGCAGGGCCATTATTAAAAGTGGCATCAGGTGGCGAATTATCTCGCTTTTTACTAGCGCTAAAAGTTGTGCTGGCTGAAAAGGGTTCTGCCCCTGTTTTAATTTTTGATGAGATTGATAGCGGTGTTGGTGGTGCAGTTGCCGATGCGATTGGGCGACGATTGGCTCGCTTGGCGCAAAATGTGCAGGTTTTCTCAATCACTCACGCACCACAAGTTGCGGCACGAGCAAATATTCATCTGCTGATTGAAAAGCAAATGATAGATGAAAATATGCGCACTAATGTTAGGCAATTAAATATTAAACAGCGCCAAGAAGAATTAGCTCGCATGTTGGCAGGGGCTAAGGTTTCTGATGAGGCACGAGCGGCTGCTATGCATCTTTTAGAGCAGGGTTTGTGATGGGAAAGAAAAGCTTAACTACTAAGGTAGAAATATCTAATGCGACACGAAATGAATATATAAATTTAATAGTAGATGATTGGTTAGAGGTTTTTCCAAATACTCGTAAAGCTGATTTAGTTGCACTCCTAAATAAGCTTAGTAATGGAAAAATAGAGTATATTTATTGTACAGTTCATAAACCACTTATAGGAGCATCAAAGAAAGAAAAAATTGCCAAGTTGCGACTGTTTCTTAAGGACGTAATTTCTTCTAAAAATGAAGTGACTGAAGTGCTACTTTCTATTCTGGAAGATGCTGACAAAGCGTATTATCAGGAATCTTCTCCAATATATTCTGATGAACGCTACGATAACATTCGCTCTATGTTTGATTATGTTTTTAGAGCTAGTAAAGTAAAGCCTTATAGGTTGTATTTGGAACGACTAAATGCAATTGGTTCGATGCCTTCTGGTAGTTTTTCTAAAGTAAAACATCTAGTGCCGATGCTCTCGCTAGGAAATGCTTTTAACGACGATGATGTAAGCGATTTTGTTGAGCGAGGGCATAAGTTCTTCAAACATGATGAGGGCTTAAAGCTCACCTTTACAGCAGAGCCAAAAATTGATGGAGTTTCAGCAAACCTACTCTATGAAAATGGAATTTTAGTACAAGCCTCAACAAGGGGTGATGGTGAAACTGGCGAGGATATTACTGCCAATATTAAAGCCATAAAAGATATACCACATAAGCTAAAGGGCGAGGGTTGGCCAGATAGGATTGAGGTGCGTGGTGAAGTCTATATGGATCACGCTGAATTTGAGAAACTGAACGCAGATGCAAAAGAAAAAGGCGAGCAGATTTATGTTAATCCACGCAATTTAGCATCTGGCTCTTTGCGCCAACTAGATGCCAAAGTTACAGCAAAGCGTAATCTCAAGTTTTTTGCCTATGCTTGGGGTTTCGCCTCCTCAAAATTTACAAATACGCAAATTGAAGCGATGAAAAAATTAAAACAGTGGGGTTTTGTAACAAACCCACTTACTATTCTTTGTAATAATGTAAATGAAATGCTTGCTCACTATAATAAAATCGAAAGCCAAAGAGCAACGCTTGCCTATGATATTGATGGCGTGGTTTATAAGCTCAATGATTTGGATTTACAAAAACGTTGGGGCTTTGTTGCACGTGCGCCACGCTGGGCAATAGCGCATAAATTTCCTGCGGAACAAGCTAGCACCATAGTGGAGGCGATAGATATTCAAGTTGGGCGAACTGGTGCGCTCACTCCCGTTGCTCGCCTCAAACCTGTTACTGTTGGCGGAGTGGTTGTGAGCAATGCAACGCTTCATAATGAAGATGAAATTAAACGCAAAGATGTTCGGGTAGGCGATAGCGTTATTGTGCAAAGGGCAGGGGACGTTATTCCGCAAATTGTGAAAGTGATTCAAGATAAGCGGCCAAGTGGTTCAAAAAAATATATTTTTCCTAGAACCTGCCCTGTTTGTGGATCGGAAGCAATTCGTGAAATAGATGCAAAAACAGGGCAAGTTGATGTTGTTCGCCGATGTACTGGTGGGTTAGTTTGCCCTAAACAAGTAAAGGAAAATCTCAAACATTTTGTTTCTCGCAATGCGTTAGATATTGATGGGTTGGGCGATAAGCAGGTTGAGATGTTTTTCGAGCAGGGTTTGATTAAACAGGCGGCTGATATTTTTACACTTGAGAAGCGAGATAAAGAAAGTCTAACACCTTTAAGAAACAAAGAGGGGTTTGGAGCAAAATCAGCAAGCAAATTATTTGAGGCGATAAAAGCCGCAAGAGAGCCAGAGTTGCCTCGCTTCATTTTTGCTCTTGGCATTCGCCATGTTGGAATAACCAATGCCACCCTGTTTGCTAAAACCTATGGTAATTTTGAAGATTTCGAAAGGGCAGTAATTGCAGCAAATGAAGAGGAAAGCGAAGCATATCAGCAATTATTATCGATAGATGGAATTGGCGAAACAGTTGCCCGCTCGGTTATTGCATTTTTTTATAATGAAAAAAACCAACAGGCACTAAAAGAATTGCTAGAGCAGGTTGAGCCGCAAACCTATGTGCTAAATATTTCTGACGATAGTCCAATCGCAGGCAAAATAATTGTGCTTACTGGCACATTAGAAAAAATATCACGAGCAGAAGCAAAGGCGCAGGCCGAGCGAATGGGGGCGAAAGTCTCAAGCTCGGTATCTGCCAAAACTGATTATCTGGTTGCGGGTGAAAAAGCTGGCTCAAAGCTTAAAAAGGCGCAAGAATTAGGGGTTAAGGTTCTAAGTGAGGACGAATGGCTTGAACTAGTTAAATCGCCTTAGTTGCTTCTTTTAACCAAGACTTGGTTTCATCTTCTAAATGTTTTGACAATTTACCCCAAACCATTTGGTGATAATTATTCAGCCATTTTATCTCGCTCTTGTTTAGCATTTTTTGCTCAATTAAGCGCTTGTCTATTGGAGCAATGGTTAAGGTTTCAAATTCAAGAAAATTTTCTCCAATCGTACTTTCTTTAACATGCACCAGATTTTCAATGCGAATACCATATTCACCTTCTCTATAATAACCGGGTTCGTTCGAAAGGATTATCCCCTCCATTAGCGCCAAATTTGCACGAGGTGAAATGCCATAAGGGCCTTCATGTACCGATAAAAATGCACCAACTCCATGCCCTGTGCCATGATTATAATTTAGCCCATTCTGCCATAGATATTGCCGTGCTAAAGTATCTAATTGTGTGCCAGTTGTGCCCTTTGGAAAGCGAGCTAAACTAAGCGCTATCATGCCTTTTAGCACTTCGCTATAGCGCTGTTTTTGCTCCTTGCTGGCAGAGCCAGTATAAAGCGTTCTAGTAATATCTGTTGTGCCGCTTAGATATTGCCCACCAGAATCAACCAACATTAGCTCGCCTTTTTTAAGCTTGCGATTAGACTTTTCATGTACTCGATAATGCACAATAGCGCCATTCGCCCCAGCGCCAGCGATGGTGTCAAAGCTAATATCAATAAGCGTTTTTTCTTCACGTCTAAAAGTCTCTAAGCTCTTTACAATGTCAATTTCTGTGAGTTCGCTAGAGATTGCATATTTATCAAACCAGCACAAGAATTTCACGATAGCAATACCATCAAGCAGATGTGCCTGTTTCATGCCTGTAAGCTCGGTTGAGTTCTTCTTAGCTTTCATGACCAAAATAGGATCTGCTTGATTAAATATTTTAGCTTTAGATTTTTCAATAATCTGCGAAATTTTTTGCGGTGCGCTAGCTTCATCAAGCCAAATTTTAGCGCTGGTTTTGGCAAGTTTTTTTATGTCACTTATACACTTACCTTTACTTGCCAAATGCGCAATCGCATCAAGCGCTACTAAACTATCATGCCCGATATTTTTATCTTCTAAATAAAGCGTAGGCGTGCCAACAACTGGCACAATGGCGAACGCAAGAACAAGCGGCGTGTTTGGCACATCACGCCCTCGCATATTAAATAACCAGCAAATATTTTCGGGCAATGTGAGAATAATTGCCGTGCATTTCTTATTGGCGATTGTTGCTTGTAGTTGCGCTAATTTTTCACTAGCGACCTTGCCCGAGCGCTCAACGCCCAAAAACTCAATATTACCAAATGGCGGGGCAGGGCGATCTTTCCAAACCATATCAATAGGGTTTTCAACTGCTTGCAATTTTGCAAAACCTGTTAGTTCTTTTTCTAGTTTTTTAATTTCAGTAGGAGTGTGTAACCAAGCATCAAAGCCAATTTTTGCTCCCTCACTAAAATTCTCTTTAATCCATGTGGCAAGCTTAGTGGGTGGTGTTTCTAAGACCTCAATTAGATTAATATCTGTTTGAGCAGGAGCTTGCAGGACATATCTTCCATCAACAAATATCGCAGCTTTCTTAAAACCAATAATCGCCATACCAGCTGAACCTGTGAACCCAGTAAGCCATGGTAAGCGCTCGTCACCCTTTGGCACGCTTTCACCACGATGTGCATCGGAGCGAGGAATGATAAATCCGTCTATTTTTTGTTTGCTCATTTGAGTGCGTAACATGGCAAGGCGGGGGGCGACATTTTTGCTATCGCTACTTACTTCAAAACTTTGAAAACTGGACATAATCAACCTTTTATTAACTCGCTATGCGTTGAGCGCATGGCAGTTTCTCGTTTGTGTGGCTACCTAATAAAAAAATTACCCCTATATTAGCTTTAATGCAAATTAATCAAAAGGAGCAAAGTGATGAATAAGCAAAATAATATATTCAAAAACGTTTTTAACGCAATGATTGAAGGTCGCACTCGTAGCGCCGAGCGTGAAATTGCTCAATATCGTACAATGATACGTACTAAACCTTCTGATGTTGTTTAGAAAGAATAAGAATTGCCCATTCATTTTTGATTAGGCGTTCCTCTAGGGTAAAACCAGCACTAAAATAGACAGCGATTACTTCCTCTGCCTGTTCTTCCAAAATACCTGATAGAATGATTTTAGCATCAGGTGTCGCAATTTTGCTCATTTGTGGGGCAAGTTCAATAAGCGGTTGTGCCAAAATATTTGCGACAATTAAATCATAAGGCGCATCATTATTGATTGTATAATGATCTAGCCCTGTCGCTTCAAAACAATAAATATTTTCTTCAATTTTATTTATCTTAGCATTCTCTTGCGCAATTTTAACTGCAAGCGGATCTATATCACTGGCAAAAACAAAATTCCCAGTGACCTTAGCCAAAGCGATTGCTAAAACTCCTGTTCCAGTCCCTACATCAAGAATGTTTTGTGGGATTGATTGTTCAAGCACAATTTTAATCGCCTCTAAACAACCCGTAGTTGTTTCGTGATGCCCAGTGCCAAAAGCCTGCGCCGCATCTATTTTTATCGATATAAGATTATCATCAATTTCATCAACATTATGCGAGCCATAAATATAAAACCCACCAGCACTAACTGGTTTTAATCCCTCAAGCGACTTTGCAACATAATCAATATCAGTATCAATAGGTTCAATAGAAAAATCCACCTTGCCATCAAGTACTTCACTTACTAGTTGGTTAAACTGTTCAATATCAGGCTTTTGCTCGCACGTTGCTTCAAATATCCAAATATTGTTTTCTTTTTCATATGCTGAAGCAGTGATTGCTAAATCTTCACGCTCACTCACGGCATCAACAAGCGCAAATGCTTGTTGCTTTGTTAGATGTTTAGAAGTTGAAACCTGATCCATTAAAATACCTTGAGCTTTAGTCTATTTAGTCTCTATCATAAAGCATAGTCTAGCTAAAGGAAAATTGATTTGATTATAGGTTAAGTTAGCTAGAATAGTGATTCTTTGAATAGGAAATTGTAAATGAGCGAAAACACTTTGAGCGATAATATTAGCAACAAGCTAGCACGTATTGAACTATTAGATATTGTTCGAGGCTTAGCAATAATTGGTGTGGTGATTTATCACTTTATGTTTGATTTACGCTTGTTGGAATTTATCAATTTAGATGTAACTGTAGATCCCGCTTGGGTTTTCTTTGCTCGCACATTAGCTGGAACATTTTTGGCGCTCGTTGGCTTTGGTTTAGTTTTTTCTCACCATAATGGCATGCGTTGGAAAAGCTTTTGGAAACGGTTTGTAATAATATGCATTGCAGCGATTGCCATTAGCGTTGCAACATTTTTTGTCTTTCCAAATATGTTTGTATATTTTGGAATTTTGCACGCTATTGCAATTTTTTCTATTATAGCCTTGCCATTTTTGCGTGCGCCAATTTGGGTAATAGTTGCAACAATGATATTTATACTATCATTGCCGTTCTTTTTTAGTTCAGCCATTTTTAATGAAAAGCTTTTTTCAATTATTGGCCTTTGGCAAGCGCCACCATATACTGCTGATTTGGTGCCATTTTTCCCCACATTTGGTTTTACATTGCTCGGTGTGCTAATCGCTAGGCTAGTTATAAAATTCAATATTGTAACTCGTTTAGCAGCTATTACGCCAAACGGTGGGTTTTTTAATATGCTAAAAAAGGCGGGGCAGTGGAGCTTGATTATCTATCTTGTGCATCAACCAATAATGTTGGCAATTCTCTATCCTATAGCGAGTTTTGTTAAACCCGGTGAACTTTCGCAACCCCAAGCATTTTATGGTGCATGTTTTAGTAATTGTTTACAAACAAACGGCAGCACAGTTAATTGCGTATCTTATTGTCAATGCTCGCTTGAAAAAGTTGAGGAGGGCGATCTATGGGAAACTATTAATTCACCCATATTAACGAATGAGCAAAATTAAACAATAATGTCAATTTCTAATCTGTGCTCAGTAATGAACAAATAATTATCTTGAGGCGCTAACTCGATACCAATCTTCACTTTGGCATATAAGCCCTAAATAAGCGCAGCCAGTTAGGCGCAACTGATTATAATTGATTAACTCTAGCTTGCCAGAATAGGTTTTGCCATCTTCAGGATTATAGATTTTACCAGAAAAAACGGTTGGAGCTTCTTGTTTATCAAGCATAAGAATTTGCAAGCCCAACAAGCGACGTGAGCGCAAATCTGGATCTTTATTGAAATAGTCAGGTGCATTTTGAATGCCAACCTTATCAATTTCTTGTTTGTTTTTTTCATATAGTTCAGGGCGGATAGAAACTTTAGTAATGTAGCCACAAAGCCCTTCTTGACATGCTTTTATTGTTAAGTGGGACTTTACATCTGTTAGCCAAACGCCGGCAAACGGATTGCTTTGCGCAAAAGCTTGGGAACTTATAAGTAAAAGCATAAAAAAGCCAATAATTGATTTTAGAAAAAATCTCATTTTAAGCTATTCCTACTTTCTATTTTGTTCATGCCTATATTATTATATGTCACTTAATTAGGGCTTAATAAATATCATCTTTCATATATTTTAATCTGAAATTTTTACAAAACTATCCAAAACCTTTTTACGACCCGCACTATCAAAATCAATCGCTAGTTTTTTCCCCTCAACATTGCTGATTGTTCCTTGCCCAAATTTTAGATGCGTAACTCGCATTCCTTTTCTAAAAGCAGAATTATTGCCCTCAGGAACTTCTTCAAAATTTGCATTAATGGTTTTAGGTGAATTTGCCCGCATACGCTTCCAATTAGGTGCATCATAAATATCATCTAGCGGGTCGTGTTTATTATATTTACTCGCTTGTTTGAAATTATTTTGTGAATAATTGTCGCCACTACTAGATAATTCAATATTGCTCACAATTACTGAATTTTTTGGCAATTCATCTAAAAACCGAGAGGGCAGGGCGCTTTGAGTAAGTCCATGAATACGGCGATTTTGCGCTAGAGAAATAAAGCTACGTTTTTTAGCACGAGTAATGCCGACATAGGCAAGTCGACGCTCTTCTTCTAAGCCAGCATTACCATTTTCATCAAGAGACCTTTGCGAGGGGAAAAGCCCTTCTTCCCAACCAGCTAGAAACACATTGTTAAATTCAAGCCCTTTGGCAGCATGAAGCGTCATAATAGAAACGGCATCTTTGCTTTCACCACTAGAGCGCTCTAAAACCAAAGCGATATGTTCTAAAAAATCACCTAAAGCGTCAAATTCTTGCATAAAATTAACTAGCTCTTTAAGGTTCTCAAGCCTTCCGGGAGCATCAGCTGATTTTTCTTGTTTCCACATGGCAGTATAGCCACTCTCATCTAATATTTCTTCAGCCAATTCAAAGGGAGAAGTATTTGCAGAGCGTTTATTCCAATCGTCAAATTGCGCAACTAAAAACCCTAAAGTCTCACGTTGCTTTTTCCCTAATTCTTCAGTTTCAATTAATAGCCGAATAGCTTGTAACATTGGGATATGTTGTGAGCGAGCAACTCTAATTATCATCTGTATTGTTGCGCTACCCAAACCACGTTTTGGCACATTGATAATGCGTTCAAGCGCCAGATCATAAGATTGCTGATAAGTAATGCGCAAATATGCTAAAGCATCACGAATTTCTCGCCTTTCGTAAAATTTAGCGCCCCCAATCACTCGATAATTTATGCCACGCTTAATGAAAATCTCTTCAAATTCACGCATTTGTGCCGAAGTGCGCACTAATATTGCTATTTCATTTAATTGTTCATTTTCCTCTCGTTGCAACTGCTCGATTTGCCCTGCAACATGACGTGCCTCATCTTCACTGCCCCAAAATGGGCTAACGCAAACTTTTTCACCATCCTCACCACTCGCACTAAACAGAGTTTTGTCTAAGCGCCCCTCATTATTGGCAATTACACTAGCGGCACAATTAAGAATGTGCCCAGTAGAGCGATAATTCATTTCCAATTTTATAGTTTTTGCACCGGGGAAATCTTTTTCAAACCGTAAAATATTATCAATTTCAGCGCCTCGCCAACCATAAATTGATTGATCATCATCACCAACAACACAAATATTTGCCTCACTGGCTGGCTTGCCTTGCGCTAACAAGCGTAGCCAGAGATATTGCGCCACATTACTATCTTGATATTCATCGACCAAAATATATTTGAAGCGCTTATGATAGATAGATAAAATATCAGGATTTTCACGAAATAACTTAATGCATAATAATAATATATCACCAAAATCAGCGGCGTTTAGATCTATTAGGCGTTGCTGATAGTCCTTATATAATTTATCTCCCAAACCATTGGCAAACATAGAGCTTGTTGATGAGCCTATATCTTTAGGCAATAGACCTTTATTCTTCCAGCCATCAATAATCGCAGCGAATTGACGTGCTGGCTAGCGTTTTTGATCTATATTTTCAGCCTCTAATAATTGCTTTATTAGCCTAATTTGATCGTCTGTGTCTAAAATTGTGAAGTCAGACCTCAGATCAACAAGTTCAGCATGGCGACGTAAAATTCTTGCGCCAATCGAATGGAACGTACCAAGCCATGCCATGCCCTCAGTGCTAGAGCCGATAAGCGAAGCAACTCGTTGTTTCATTTCAAGCGCGGCTTTATTGGTGAATGTAACCGAAAGAATTTCGCTACTACGTGCTAAGTTTGAAGCTAGAATATGCGCAATTCTAGTAGTTAGAACCCGAGTTTTACCAGTTCCAGCTCCAGCTAAAACTAACAGCGGCCCCTCAATAGTAGTTACCGCTTCATTTTGCTGCTCGTTTAAGCCTTCCAAATATTTAGGGTTTTTTTGCCTAAATTGCGCTGTAATTGGGTTGTTTGAAATTTCTGTATCTGTCATTTGAATATTGTTGCGAATCTCTCTTTGTTCTCTTTAATATATATGCGATGCAACAATATGTACATCTATCAATTTTGCAGTTTGCTATGAAGTTTTGTGAGTTTCTTTTGTCACCTTGAGCGTAGTCGAAAGGTCTAAGATGCTCGACTCTTTATGCGCTCACGCCGCACAGGCTGCTCAGCATGACAGCACCTATGTTATACTGGGTGACACATAAATGTTCAGGGCACACGCAAATGTCATACTGAGCAAAGCGAAGTATCTTAAGCTTTTACTTACAAATGCTCTTCTTTGCTTTGCTCAACCAATGCTTTATTATAGTTCGACAGGGCATCAACATGATAGAGCCAGCCGATTGGCGTTCTCTCGCGTCCCTCAAGCACAATTAAGCATGATTTCCCTGAACTTTCAAAAGCCTTTAGTGCAGTTTCAAGATTATCACCAGCACGTAACCATGCTTTTGAGGTCATAATATCAAATTCAGGAATTTCATCACCCTCCTTAAATCTAGCCATAATATCTCGCACCCTAATCTGCTTGGCGAAATATTGATGCGGGCCTTCTTCAAGCATAATGCCACGAGTAAAAAGCTGCCAATAAAAGAAACTTCTACCCATTGCTAATTGGCTTAGGCCTGTTGAAATTGAAACGGCAATTAGCAAGGCAATAGACAATGCAAACCCTCCCGTAAGTTCAAAAATCATCACAACAGTTGAAATTGGTGCGCCAAGTACTGCAGCGGCTACTGCACCCATGCCAATAATTGCATAGAGCGAACTTGATGAAACGGCATCAGGAAAAACTGCCAATGCCATAATGCCAAATGCCCCACCAGTCATTGCACCTAAATATAGAGCAGGAGAAAACACACCGCCCCCCATGCGTGAGCTAATGGTGATAGCGGTGGCAATGGTTTTTGCAACGATTAAGGCTAACATTAGACCAATAGAAAGTGAGCCAGCAATAGCGCTATCGGTTGCTTCATAGCCAACACCAAGAACTTGCGGGAATAATAAGGCTATTAGGCCTACTAAAAACCCGCCCAATACTGGGCGTAACATTATTGGCATTTTAAGATGTCTAGAAACCCAATCTGTGCCAATCAATGAAGATTGAAACAAAATGGCAACCAGTGCGCAAGTAACGCCAAGCAGAGCAAAGGCCGGAACTTCCCAATATGATATTAAAGTAAAATCAGGAACAATAAAAGCAGGGACATCGCCAAACCACATGCGAGAAATAACCGCAGCCACTACTGCTGCAATAACCAAAGGCACAAAGGCGCTCATTGCAAAATGTGCCAATATTACTTCATGCGCAAATAAAACCCCAGCAATGGGCGCATTAAAAGAAGCTGAAATAGCAGCGGCAACACCGCAAGCTAGCATGGTTTTACGAGCTGAGGGGGGGAGTTCAAAAAAGCGAAAAAGTGCTTTTGAAACAGCGGCGGCATAAAATACAACTGGGCCTTCACGTCCAGCACTGCCGCCAAACCCAAGCGTAATTGCTGAAATGAGCGTTCCAATAGTGGCGTTCTTTAGATTTAGATGTTTCGAGGAATGGGCACGAGCCTCAATAACGTCGGCAACACCGCCAGCTCGCCCTAACGGTCGCCAAAAATGTAAAATAGTTCCTACCAACAGACCGCCAAATGTCGGTGCTACAATAACAACCCACCAAGGCAATGTTGAAAGCGATAATAAAAACCGCTCAGAGCTTGTGCCAGCCCAAAAGATTTGAAACATACCTATAAGCGTGCGAAACCCAATGCCGACTAATGCGCCAGATATTCCAGCAATCAGTGCTAGCAACCAAACTTTTGGTTGTTGCATCTTAAGAAAAATATCAACATGCGGTCGCACCCAGCGATAGATAACCATATTTATTTGGTGGATGCGACCATGCCTACGTGACATTTATAGGTTCTCCTAATAGACTTGTATTCAACCATGTTTAACCTATCTTAAGAATAGGTTTGACTTAGTGAAACTAATTGTCACAATTATAAAGAGAAAATGAAACATCTAACAAGGCTTTTATGTTAAATCGTATATATATAATTGTTGGAATGTTGGCAATTGTTTTGCTTGCAGGTGCATTTCTTGCGCCATTTATGGTCGATTGGAATAACTATAAAGAGCGCATGGAATATATCGCACAAAAGGCGCTCGGCAATGAAGTAAAAATAAATGGCGATATGTCAATTTCATTATTGCCGCAACCACGACTTAGTTTTGAAGATGTTGTGGTTGGATCTGATGAGCAAATAACTATTAAAATAGCTCGTGTAAGTGCTAAGTTTTCATTGTTGGATTTTTTTCGAGATCGTTATTTTATTACAGATCTTTCCCTAGAATCTGTACAGTTTTTTTTGAAGATTGATAAAAATGGTAAATTAATAACGCCCTTTGTTTTAGCAAAATCAATCACTAATATTAATGCCAGTATTGCAGATGCTAATATTGAGAACGGCTCAATAGAGATTTACGATGCACGAGTTGATGAGGTTTTAGGTGCGCAAAATTTCGATGGAAACCTGACGATTGCAGGTTTAGATGGGCCGTTTTCATTAGCTGGAATTGGTGAATATGAAGGAAAAACCTATGATTTACGGGTTAATAGTTCGCAAATTAATTCGAAAAACAAGATGCAGTTAGGACTATTGCTTCGCCCACAAAATAACGGTTTCACTCTTAAAATGAACGGTGAATTAACAGCAAATCTAATGC
>JAJRPR010000103.1 GCA_024280655.1 Alphaproteobacteria bacterium
AAAAGCTAGAACTTTAGAAATGCGTCCCTTTTCTACCTGTTTGCTATCTCGGTTTAATACTATCACAGGGCCTGTGGCTTTAATCGAGCCAGCAAGAATTTTACCAGTTAGAATACGCCCCAAAAATGGATCTCTTTGAATGGTTGTTACCAACATTTTGAAAGCACCAACCTCAATTTTTGGCTCTGGTACGTGCTTTTGTACTTCATCAAGCAATGGCCCAATACTATCACTTGCACCGTTCGGAGTGGTTGCCATCCAGCCATTTTTTGCTGAGCCATAAAGCACAGGGAAATCTAGCTGCTCTTCTGAAGCATCAAGGGCTACAAAAAGATCAAATACTTCGTTTAATACTTCGTCGTGACGTTCGTCTGGTTTGTCAATCTTGTTAATTGCAACAATTGGGCGCAGACCAAGCGCTAAGGCTTTTGCTAGCACAAATTTTGTTTGTGGCATTGGCCCTTCTGCGGCATCGACTAATAGGACAACTCCGTCAACCATAGATAGGATACGCTCGACCTCACCGCCAAAATCGGCGTGTCCCGGAGTATCTACAATATTGATACGCATATCATTCCACAAAAGCGAAGTAACTTTTGCTAGGATTGTAATACCACGCTCTCTCTCAAGATCGTTAGAATCCATTGCACGTTCTGCAACTTGTTGGTTGTCACGAAACACACCAGATTGTTTTAATAGAACGTCGATAAGAGTAGTTTTGCCGTGATCGACATGGGCAATTATTGCAATGTTGCGCAAAGACATGAGATTTACCAAAATATTTGTGAAAAAAAGGGTTCAAGCAGTGCCCTTAAACTAGAGAGGACAAAAGAACAAGCTAAATTGCTCTAACGCAGTTCTTTAAGCGGTTTTTGTCTTATGTTCGTTAATTTTTGCTTTTTGCTGTAATAATTTTTCAATCGAGCTTTGCGGTAAGGGAGGTGAGAATAAATAACCCTGAACTTCATCGCAATCTTGTTTGAAAACCGCTCTTAATTGCTCTTCTGTTTCAATCCCCTCGGCGGTAACAGACATATTGAGGCTTTTTCCAATATCAACTACTGCCTTAATAATGGCAACCGATTCTGGTTTTTCATCAAGGGAGGAAATGAATGAGCGATCAATTTTTACCTTATCAAAGGGAAAAGAGCGCAAATAACTTAAAGAGGAAAATCCAGTGCCAAAATCATCAAGTGCTATACGCACCCCCATTGATTTTAACTTGTGTAAAATCTCTAAGTTTTTATCGCTTTCTGCTAGTGATACCGATTCTGTAATTTCAAGCTCTAGGCGACATGGATCTAGCCCAGAATTTTTTAGGGCTTTACAAACATGTTCAATTAAATCGTTATTTGAAAATTGAATTGGCGAAACATTAACAGCTACTCTTACATCATTTGACCATTTAGCTGCACTTTTGCACGCAGTTTGAAGTGCCCAATTACCCATTTCTCTAATAAGCCCTGTTTCTTCTGCAACAGGAATAAACTCAAATGGTGAATAGATTTTTCCTTTGCTAGTTTCCCAGCGCATGAGAGCCTCACAACATGAAATTTGATTATCTTTAAGTGAAATTAATGGCTGGAAATGAAGTTGAAGCTCTTGGCTTTTCAAAGCATTTTTTAAGCCAGATTCAATGGCAATACGTGCTTTTTGTTTATCAGACATGGTTTTTTCAAATAGGCAATAATTCCCACGTCTTTTACTTTTAGTATGATAAAGTGCAAGGTCAGCATTATTCATTAGTGTTTTAGAGTTCTTGCCGTCTTTAGGGGCAATAGCGATTCCGATTGAAGCTCCAACAATAACCTCTATTTTATCTAAATACACAGGCTTGGCTAGCTCAGTTAGAATATTTTGGGCAATTTTCTCTATGTCTTTCTTCTTAGAAAGCGGTTTTACGAGGACGGTGAATTCATCGCCTCCTAAGCGTGCAACAAATCCAAAATCTTTAATGCAAGTAGCAATGCGCCCAGCAATGTTTTTTAGTACTTCGTCACCAACCGCATGCCCAAAACTATCGTTAATAGGCTTAAAATGATCCAAATCTATGCATAATACGGCCCATTTTTCACCAGATTTAATATTTTTTTCATTTTCAAGTAAAATCTCATGAAATGCCCGTCTATTGAGTAATCCAGTTAATCCGTCATGTTTTGCCATGTGGCGAATAAGCTCTTCAGACCTATGTTGTTCAGTTATATCTTCGTGGGTTGAAAGCCAACCTCCATCTTCTAGTGGTTGATGGTTGATAAAAATAATTTGCCCGTTAAGCATAGTTATTGGCCCAGTGCTTGGCTTGTTAGATTTTATCACTTTATCTAGTGTCTTAAAGCGCTCTTCTTTATCAGCAATAGAAACCATATCAAATTTTGCACCATGATCAAGAATATCCCATAGGATTTTACCTGGTTTGGAAAGCTCTTGTGGTAAATTATAAAGTTTAGTAAATGGGCGATTACAAATAACAAGTTTGTAATCTTTATCAAACATAGCCAATCCATGACCCATATTATTTACGGCTGCATCAAAGCGCATATTTTGTTGCAATATCTCATCTGAACGTATTTCGATTAGTTTTTCTTTTTCAACTTTCTCGGTAATATCTTCATGTATTGTTATCCAGCCGCCCTCATCTAAGGGGTGGTGGTTCATAAATATTATTTGCCCATTAAGCATGTTAATAGGGCCAGAAATGGGTTTGTCAGTTTTTAAGACGTCACCAATAATTTCAAAGCGCTGTTTTTTGTCAGCAATAGAAACCCTATCAAATGTTGCATCATGATCTAAAATATCCCAAAAACTAGTACCTATCTGTGATAGTTTTTTAGGTAATTCATAAATATCTATATAGGGCTGGTTGCAAATTACTAATTTATTATTTTTATCAAACAGCGCTAGACCGTGGCTCATATTGTTTATAGCCGCGTCAAAACGTTCATTTTGCTGTTCAAGTTCAGAACTTCTAAGTTCTATTAATTTTTCTTTTTGATTTTGCTCAGATATATCTTGATGAGTTGCTACCCAACCACCGCCTACCATTGGTTTTCTAATTACTTGAATAAGCCGCTTTCCAACTTTTTCAATAAAATTATCTGAAGTTGACCGGCCATTTTTGAATTTAAGCCGCTTTTTTAGAAAAACTTCATTACTTTCATCTGCGCTACCCATATTATGCGCTAAGCGATATTTTAATATATCCTCAATAGGCGTACCAGCCTTAATCATTTTTTTGGGAAGTCCATAAAATTTGGCATATAAGGGGTTGCAAATAATTAACTTATGGTCTGGACCAAACATAGATAGGCCCTGTGACATGTTAGAAATTGCTGCATTAATTAAGATATTTTGACTAGCTATTTGCTGGTCTTTTGTTTGTTCAACCTGTTGTTTTTTAATTTCATCACTAATGTCATGCACAACGCCTATCCAGCCACCGCCCTTAATAGGGTTTTTAAGCACTCGAATATGCCGTCCTTTTATTATTTCAACAAAATCTTGTTCTTTTTTTTGTGATTTTGCTAATAAGAGGCGATTTTTAAGGTGGACTTGTGCGCTTTCTCCTTCTGGAATAAGCCCTTTAGAAATTCTGTGGCGAAGAATTTCCTCAAATTTAGTTCCTTGCTTTGTTAGTTTTTTTGGAAGACCAAAAATTTGTGCATAGGATTTATTACACATTATCAAGAGTTCATTCTCATCAAAAGCACACAAGCCTTGCGACATAGAATCAAGGGCTGCTTTAGACCAGTTGTGTTGATCTGCTATTTGTTTATCTTTTTGTATCTCGCTTTGCTTTTGTTTTACCTCATGTGTAATATCTTTTTGCGTTACAATTTGCCCTACATTTGGAACTTTAATATAAGTTGATTGCAGGATTTTATTTTCAATCGTTGTTTCATAAATTTGATTTCCAGAGCGTTTAGAATTTTTTTTCAAAATAGCAGAATATTTTCTATACATAGCAAGGGCGCTAATTCCTTCGCCATTACCATTTTTGACAGACAATTCGCACGCCTGTTTAAGTGTCATGCCC
Organism: Alphaproteobacteria bacterium; assembly: GCA_024280655.1. Taxonomy (GTDB): domain Bacteria; phylum Pseudomonadota; class Alphaproteobacteria; order Rhizobiales; family Devosiaceae; genus S141-66. The sequence goes on from JAJRPR010000103.1 coordinate 4,034, forward strand.
ACTTTAAGGCCACGCACCTTAGTAAAAAATATATCTTCGTATTTTTTATTAAAACCAATTAATTTTTGATCATCGCTCCAGACGGTGAAAGCGTCAGACATGCTTTCAAGAAAAGCATGAAATAATATATTATCTAGATCTTTTGCCATATTTTTGGCCAGATCTTTTGTGCCAAGCCGTTTTTTGCTAAGCTTTTTGCCAAATTTTTTTATAGTTTTAGCCTTATTATTAGCCAAAAGATTGCCCCGAAATTATCATTAAATTATATGATACTTAAAAGGGCTTAACGATGGTTTAACAACAAATTAACTATGTTATTTGGCTTTTCTTGAAGCAAGTGTTCTTAGGCGAAGCGCATTGAGCTTTATAAAACCTTGCGCATCATATTGATCATAAGTGCCTGAGCCTTCTTCAAAAGTAACTAAATCTTCTGAATAGAGCGAAAAGGGCGAATTGCGGGCAATTATGCTTGCACTGCCCTTATAAAGTTTGAGTGTAACTTCGCCGCTAACATATTTTTGGCTATTATCAATAAGCGCTTGTAACATTTCACGTTCGGGCGAGAACCAAAAACCATTATAAATTAATTCAGCATAGCGAGGCATAATTTCGTCTTTTAAGTGTGCCGCACCACCATCAAGGGTAATAGATTCAATGCCACGATGCGCCACTAGCAATATTGTGCCGCCCGGAGTTTCATAAATTCCACGTGATTTCATGCCAACAAAGCGATTTTCAACTAAATCAAGCCGTCCAATACCATGTTTGCCGCCTAACTCGTTGAGCTTGGTTAAAAGATTGGCAGGTGATAGTTTTTGACCATTAATTGAATTTGCATCGCCCTTTTCAAAGCCAATAGTGATAATTTCAGGTTTATCGGGTGCATTTTCTGGGTTAACTGTGCGCTGATAAACATATTCAGGCGCTTCAACATTAGGATCTTCAAGAACTTTTCCTTCAGATGAAGTATGCAAAAGGTTAGCATCAACTGAAAATGGCGCTTCGCCTCTTTTGTCTTTTGGCACTGGAATTTGGTTTTTTTCTGCATATTCAATTAGTTTTGTGCGGCTTTGCAAATCCCAAATACGCCATGGGGCAATAATTTTTATATCTGGATTTAGCGCATAGGCGGCGAGTTCAAACCTAACTTGATCATTACCCTTACCCGTTGCGCCGTGCGATATTGCGTCCGCTCCTGTTTCTTTTGCAATTTCAACTAAGCGTTTTGAAATAAGCGGGCGAGCGATTGAAGTGCCAAGTAAATAAACACCCTCATAAAGCGCATTGGCACGAAACATTGGAAAAACATAATCACGCACAAATTCTTCACGCAAATCTTCAATATAAATTTCCTTAATGCCCATCATCTCAGCTTTTTTCCGAGCGGGCTCTAATTCATCACCCTGCCCTAAATCAGCAGTAAAAGTTACGATCTCGCAACCATATTCATTTTTTAGCCATTTAAGAATAATGGAAGTATCAAGACCACCAGAATAGGCAAGAACTACTTTTTTAATATCTTTGCTCATGATTGTTCCTTTAAGAACTAATTTTTAATGAGGTTTTATGCCAGAGTGAGTAAAAAATAAACATTATTTTTTATTTCTTTTTATTCGCTCGCTTGCGGATTTTAATTGCCCACAAGCTGCATCAATATCACGTCCCCTTGGGGTTCTTATTGGGGAGGCGTAACCTGCTCTATTTACAATATCGCCAAAGCGCTCAATAGTTTCCCAATCCGAACATTCATAGGGCGAATTTTGCCAAATATTAAACGGAATGAGGTTTATTTTAGCAGGGATTTTAGCGAGTAAGCGCACTAATTCTTTAGC
>JAJRPR010000104.1 GCA_024280655.1 Alphaproteobacteria bacterium
CTTGAGTGAGAATAATATAGGCAACGACAATTTGCCCTCGTTTTTCGTCTGGCTCGCCAATCACTGCGCTTTCTGCCACTGCTGGATGTTCAAGTAATGAGCTTTCAACTTCAAATGGGCTGATGCGATAGCCAGAGGAATTTATTAAATCATCTGCTCGACCAACAAACCAAAAATATCTATCCGTATCTTTTGTTGCTGTGTCACCAGTATAATACCAACCATTCTTGAACGAAGTGCGATCTGGTTCGCCCCCCGTATAATAACCATCAAAAAGCCCAGCAGGCCAAGGGTCAGTAATTTTTATGGCGATATTGCCAATTTCGCCAATCGGTAAAATATCGCCCTTTTCATTTACAATCTCTATTTCAAAACCTGGAACTGGCTTGCCCATAGAGCCAAGTTTAACTGGTTGATCTGGGAAGTTTGCAATAATATTTATGGTTTCAGTTTGACCATAGCCATCACCAATCATAGTGCCAGTTTCTTTTTTCCAATAGCGAATAACTTCAGGGTTTAATGGCTCTCCTGCACCGATTGAGCGTTTAATTGAACTTAGGTCAAAAGGAGTGAGGTCCATTTGGGCGAATATGCGATATACGGTTGGAGGCGCACAAAAAACATTTACTCCTAGTTTTTCTATTAGTTTGAGGTGCAATTCGGCATCAAATCCTGTGCCATCAAAAAGAACAACTGTTGCACCTACTAAAAATTGCGGAAATAACATGCCCCACGCAGCTTTTGCCCAACCTGTGTCAGTTAACGTCCAATGAATATCTTTATCTGTTAAATCCATCCAAAAAAGCGCCGTTGCCGCATGGGCAAGACCATAGGCAAAATCACGAGGCACCATTTTTTGCATGCCAGTTGTGCCAGAAGTGAAATACCCCATCATTATTTCATCAGCTTTGGTAGGAGTGCGGTTTTTTTCGTCTATTTCATCGCTGGCACTAGCGCACATTTCTTGCGATGAAACCCATCCCTTTCGTGCAGGGCCAAGCACAATTAAATGCTTTAGAGTGAGGCACTCAGAGCGCACCGCATCTACATTATCGCAATGTTCAGGCGTTACGATTACGCTCGTTGCTTTGGTGTAATTTATTCGATAAGCGATATCTTTTCCGGTTAAAAGATTGGTGCCCGGCATTGAGATAACGCCAATTTTCATGCAACCAAAAATTGCATCATACCATTGCGGCACACGCCCTGAGACTAAACATGCAAACTCCCCTTTTTTAAGGCCAAGCGAGCGCAAACCATTGGCAAATCTATTGGAGCGTAATGATAGGTCGCTATATGTTAAGCTAGTGATTTTCTCGCCATCACCCGACACTGCTAGAACGGCTATTTTATCATTATTTTTAGCACGATGATCAATCACATCATAAGCAAAATTAAACGTTTCTGGGCAGCTAAATTTATAATTTTTTATAGCGCTATCATAAGCTCTATCTACGTTCAAAAACTCAAACATCTTTTCCTCCCTCAAGGTTCATTAAGAGCTAAAAGCCCCTCCTAAATATTAAATGTAACATACGATGCTTTGTTATTTACAGTAGAAAATAGGGGTTTTGCGCCAATTAACATGTAATGTGCGCCAAATTTGATATCAGCAAGCGTATAAATTTTAATTCAAATAAGAATTGCTCTGAGAATTGGTTTTGCAAGCCTCAATATAATCACGTGGGGATTGTCCAAAATGATATTTGAACCCTCTATTAAAGTTTGAAATATCCCTAAAACCAGCACCTAGTGCTATCTCTGATATTCGTATTTTTTCGCTCCAATTATTGCTTAAGCGATCGGCCACTAATTGAAATCTTTTTGCCCGCATAAGTTTAGCAAAGCTGGTTTCGTTTTCTTGGAAAACACGTTGTAATTGCCGAGATGACATGCACATTTTGTTGGCCAGCCAGCCAAGCGAAAGTTCTTCACGTGTTAAATTATTATCGATAATATGAATTGCATATTCAAAGCGTTGTTTGTTCCCGCCCCAACGCGAAGCATCACCTATTGCATTTTTTTTAGAAAAGGCTAGCTGAATCATATTTAACAATAGATCACTACTGGCTTTACGCACGTTTTTATTATTTTCTTCACCAAGTGAAAAACTTAGCATTTGCTGTTGAATAGCTCGTGCCATCGGATGTTTGAAGGAAAGCCGTTGCCCAACTTGTACCGAGCCATCACATGCCGCCAAAAATAATTGTCGTGGCATATGTAGCGATATTATTCTCCCGCCAGTTTCTTCAAAGCCTAATTCACCCTCTTTTGTAGAATCTAGTAACAAGGCATCGCCCACACCAAGTGTAGTGCGATAATCATTATGATCTACATTTAATTTTCCAGCAATTTGCGTGATGAAGAAAATATGTTCGCTCTCATCTTTTCTTATGCCGCTGCGATCTCGTTTGATTGATCGTACATTGCCCGATACATCAGCAACTTCAAGATGGTCAAATTGGCGCACTTTTACCCGCCCACTAACGTGGCGCTGCTGTCTTCTGGCAACGCCATTATAGTGTTTACACACTTGCCCTAGATCATCGTTCCAGCGTTCAAACTCGACAAGGTTGGCCAATTTCTTAAAGTTCCTTTATATTTCGCTCATTTGCTCACTCTTTTATATGTTACCTAAACTTTAGGTCTCTCGATTAAAAGAATGGCAAATAGAAAACAAAAAACCACCCTCCACAGCTAGTTTTTGCTTATTGAAATTTCAAGTTTTAACACTATCAGAAAAATAATTTAGTGCAACTATTAATGACTATATCTAAATCACTTAAGAATGATTTAGATCTAGTGGTTATTTCGCTCACGTCTATTTCTTGCTACGCAAGAGCCTACACGAGGTGCGGCGCATAAGCGCCGGGCGCTCTTCGCACCTTATAGCCTAATCAAAATTATTTGATTAGGCTATATCATTAAACCAGAACACTTCTTGCGACAAGGGCACTTCTTGCGACAAGGGCACTTTTTGCGAAATGCCCTTGAGAAATATTATTGCATAATTTAATAGGTTTTGAAACTAATACGATATTACTTGAATATCCGTATATTCTTCTAGGCCCTCTTGCGCAAATTCGGTGCCTTGACCAGAACATTTCACGCCGCCAAATGGAGCATCAGGTTGTAGCGCCAAATGTTTATTGACCCAAACTGTGCCTGTTTCCATTCTCAGTGCGATATCACGAGCTTTTTGAATATCTCTAGCCCATACCGAGCCACCTAAACCCCATTGGCTATCATTGGCTTTTGCTATCACATCATCAATATCGCTATATTTAATGATTGGTAGGGCAGGGCCAAATTGCTCTTCATATACTAGCGGATCACTATCATCTAGATC
>JAJRPR010000105.1 GCA_024280655.1 Alphaproteobacteria bacterium
TAATTTTATTAGTGGCAAAGAGATAATCAATAAAACAAGATTAAACAATAAATGTGCATTAACTAGAGTTTGCCCTAATCCAAAACCTGACAGCAGTTCTGTAATAGGAAGTTTTGTCACTGCATAAAGCGCCAACATTGCCCCAAATCCACGCAACAATAAGTTTGCAACAGGAATGCGACGTGCTGAAATTTCCATTCCCTTTGTCAGCCATCACGAAACCAAAGCGCTGCCCAAATTTGCGCCCAGCACCATAGAGATACCAACTGAAAGTGGTAATAATCCAAGTTGAATAAATGTTACGAACATTAAAATCGCAGCAACTGATGAGTGCATAATAAAGGTAAGCAAAGCGCCAAGTAAAAATGCGGTAACATATTCACTCTCAAGATATGAAGAAATAACTGGTAAAAATTCACTCTCTTTAATTGGAGTTGAGGCGGCGCTTATCATTCCTAAGGCAAGCAAGATAAAAGCAATACCAAGAAAAATACGCCCAACTTGTTTTGAGGTTAAAGATTGAGTGTTCAAAAATAACCAACCACCAACAGCCAACAATATCGGAATTAACCAATCAGGGCGAAATGAAAGAACTTGAATAACTAAAGCTGACCCAAGATCAGCGCCAAGCACTATAGCTAACCCCATAGTAATAGTTATAAGGCCTGATGCGGCAAAACCAGTTGCCAAAATCGCAGTTGCGGCCGAACTTTGCAAAATAATGGCTAATATTGTGCCAGCAAATGCACCTTGAATAACATTGCCCTTAGCACTCGTAACCAACCTCTTAAACGAAGGCCCCATAGCCCGCTCAATGCCAGTGCGAACCATACGTACACCAAACAGTAGCAGCATAGTCGCTGCTGCTAATTGCAATAGAAAAATTAGAATTGCCAAAATATACTCCACTAGTTAGCCTAGCCTTATAGCATATATTTTATAGGCTTTGTCAAAGAGATTGAGTTTGACCCTATAGTTGACTAATTTAACCATTAGGCGCATGTTGGGATTGGGGATTATTATAAGAGGATTGAGCTATGCCTAAGTCACTTTTTATTTTTCGTTTTTCAGCAAAACTAATCGCAATATTTAGTATTTTTATTGGTTTAAGTTCCATATCTTTTGCTCAATCAAATGAGCGCATGATGATAATACTTGATGGTTCAGGTTCTATGTGGGGGCAAATAGATGGTAAGCCAAAACTTGAAATTGCTCGCAAAACTCTGCGTGAGGTACTTGCTGGTGTTCCCGATAATATGGAAGTTGGACTAATCGCTTATGGACACCGAGAAAAAGGAAATTGCGGTGATATTGAACTTATCGTTGCCCCAGCGCTTGGAACTGCAGAGCAAATAGCAAATGAAGTCGATGTAATGAGATTCTTAGGAAAAACGCCTCTTGCAGCTTCAGTAAAAATGGCGGCAGAAGAATTGCGCTACACAGAAGAAAAAGCCACAGTGGTTTTAATAACTGATGGTCTTGAGACTTGCGGGGTTGATGTATGCCAGTTAGGCAATGAACTAGAATCACTTGGGCTTAATTTTAGGGCTCATGTTGTTGGCTTTGGACTATCAAAAGAACAGGGAAAACAGGTTGCCTGTCTAGCTGAAAATACTGGTGGTAAATATTTTAGCGCGGCTGATGGAGACGCTCTTGTTGCGGCATTGAATGAAACTGTTGCAACTGTTAACTTAGAGGTGAGCTTTACTGCAGTTGATCAGGACGGCAATGAATTGACGAGTGAAGAGCTAAATTGGCTTATAAAAGATGCAAATGGTGAGAAGGTTCATCAAGCAACCAGTAAAGAGAATACAAGTGTAGCACTTGAAAATGGCGATTATACTATCATTGTTTCAGGTATTAAAATTGCTGGTGGTGCTGAATTCACTATTGATGAGCAGTCTGCTCAAACTATTTATGTGCCAGTTGAAATTGAAGAAACTATACCAGCAACTTTAGAAGCCCCTGATAGCGCTGCTGTTGGTTCTGAGTTTGAAGTTAATTGGAGCGGGCCAAATGGTAAAGGTGATTATGTTACCATTGTTGAACTTGGTGCTAAGGAAGGTAAATATCTTGATTATGCCTATACCGCAAATGGCAATCCAGCAAAAATTACAGCCCCTGATGGTTTGGGCACTTATGAGTTGCGTTATTATGATAATGTTTCTGATAAAACTATAGCTACTAGAAATATTGAATTAACTGCTGTTAGTGCAACTCTTGAAGCGCCAGATAGTGTAGCCGCCGGTGCTGAGTTTGAAATTAACTGGACTGGTCCGAACAATGCTAGAGATTATATTACTATTGTTGAGGTTGGAGCCGCTGAAGGAAAATATCTTGATTATGCCTATACATCTAGAGGCAGTCCGGTAAAAATTACAGCGCCAGATGGGTTGGGAACTTATGAAATTCGTTATGTGCTCAACCAATCGGACAGGACATTGGTTAGCCGTAAAATTGAAACAACGGCGATAAGCGCAACGCTTGAGGTCGAAAACACGGCTGTTCCCGGAGGCAAAATTATTGTAAATTGGACTGGCCCAAATAATGCAAGAGATTACATAGCTATTGCTGAACTTGGAGCAGATGAGGGTAAATACACTAGTTATGCCTATATAACCAGAGGCAGTCCTGTGACTATAAAAGTGCCAAAAGCGCTAGGCTCATTTGAAGTTCGTTATGTTATTGGTAGCTCAAAGAGAACATTGGCATCTATTCCAATTGACCTTAAGCCAGCTTCAGGTTCTGTTTCAGCAACTTCACCAGTGGCGGCAGGTGGGGTTGTTGAGGTTATATGGACAGGACCAGCAAATAATAATGATTTTATCCAGATTGTTGAAGTTGGAGCGGCTGCAAATGCCAGAACAATAAGCCAAGCCAATATCGCACAAGGAAGCCCGCTTTCGCTATTTGCCCCAGGTTCTGCTGGTGAATATGAAATTCGTTATTATATGAAGGATAATAAAGAAGTGCTGGCCAGTGCGCCGCTAGTTGTTGAATAAGTTAACAGGAGAAATCATATGCCGATAATGCCAGAACAACCAGAACTAGGAATTAAAGCACCTGATTTTTCTTTGCCAGCAACGGATGGCAACAAATATTCTCTTGCTGATATTATGGGCGAAAATGGCGCAGTGATTGTGTTCATCTGCAATCATTGCCCTTATGTGAAGGCGATAACTGATCGGCTGGTGGCTGATGCCAAGGTTTTAGCCAAAGAAGGAATTGGCTTTGCCGCAATTTGCTCAAATGATGCAAGTAATTATCCAGCAGATTCATTTGAAAATATGATAGAGTCCGCAAAGAATGAGGGTTTTACTTTCCCCTATTTGCATGATGAAAGCCAAGAGGTAGCGCGCGAGTGGGACGCTGTATGCACACCTGATTTTTTTGGTCTTAATAGAGATGGTTTAATTCAATATCGTGGTCGAATAGACGAGGGGCGCAAAGATCCTCCCCCAAGTGGCGCAAGGCGAGATTTGCTTGAAGCAATGCGTGAAATAGCAAAAACAGGTAAAGCGCCAGATGGGCAAATCCCATCGGCTGGTTGTTCGATTAAGTGGAAATAAAAATCTAATTCTATTTTTTGGCTAAGCGCAGAAATGAAATTCCCAAAAAACTTTCAATAACCACCGCAAAGAAAATTCCTGGTCCAACAAAACCACGTATAAACTCAAAGATTCCAAGCACGGCTAGGGCGCTTAACGCAACCCCCCAGCCAAAACAAATTGCTTTGCGTAGGGATGAGTTTTCTGTGTCTTTTACCAGCCACATGATTATAGCATATCCCAAAAACAAAACTGCTGCGCGTCGAGACAAAAAGGCAGCGCTTTCTGAAAAGGGAATTTGAAACAACCAAAAAACAAGCCCAGGTATGAAGAGTAATATCAAAAAAAGCGTTGCGGCCAATGCCGTTGATAAGATACTCAAAGAACGAAAATCTAATAACATGTTAATCTCTTTCTATTTGTGCATTTCGTGTTTTTGAAGTGTAGATATTGTATATTAGTAGCCCAAAAACTAAAGCAAGCAACATCAAACTGTTAATCGGTACGGGATCAAGAATTAACAATATAAATGTCCAGCCCGTGCTAAGAACTGTTGGAATAATTATTGCGCCAATCCCACGCATCATGAATATCAGAAAGGCTATGGCGAAAGCTGAGCCAACAATTCCAAAGAACCAGAGCTTGTCTTTTGTGTTGTCAAAGACTGGGCCAGCACCTGCTTCTACCCGTGCTTTGAATCCCATCAATGTAGCTCTCTCCATTATGAAGTGTAATCCTTCAGCTAGATAATAATCAAAAGCGCCCTCTACCAAATTGTCTGAATCTGGGCGATGCGTTCGAATAATTAGCCTTGTTTGGAGGTCGTTGATTGGGCGAAGGAGAAACGTGCCCCAGTTCTTAGCTACTATATAATTCTCGTGTTTTGTGGCCATTACCTCAAATTCATATATTATGATGCTTTTGGAGGGGTTGATTGAGCCGCGTATCAAATCTCCTACCACCAGATCAGGGAATTTTGGCTCAACAATGTTTTGAGCTCTACTCTGATAACCTAATAATTGTTCAATAAAATAATAACTGAAAAATCCACTACGATCTGCTCCAAATTGGTTAAGCCAAACCCATGTTTTTGCTAAGGGAGCGTTGATGGTGATTGCGCGTGTAGATTGATATTCTTCACTCAAATCATCGCCCGGCATTGAAGCCGATGCTTCCTTTATACTAGCACCCCAAGTGCTGGTAGGCTTTTTTAAGATAATAGTATAAAAAACAATCTGTAATATGACCAAGACAATGATAATTGAAAGGGAAACCATGAGTTTGCGCATGAATTTTAGTAATCCAATGTTCTAAGCTTGTAAAGGCGAAGTGTATTTTGTTGACAACCTGATAAATTAAGTAAAGCACCAAAAGAGCAAATCCCATCGGCTGGTTGTTCGATTAAGTGGAAGTAAAACTATTTCTCAATCGCACATTTCTTGCCACTATCATCAAGCGCAACATACGTGAAATGACCCTCAGTAACTTTTTCACGTACAGCCATTCTGTCTCGTCGTGCCCAAGCCTCAATAGCAACAGTTATTGAGGTTGTGCCGATTTTGATAATTTTTGTATAAACGCATAAAACATCACCAACTTTAACGGGGGCGATAAAAGTCATAGCGTTGACCGCCACTGTTACCACTCGGCTTTTGCTAATTTGCACCGCTGCAACACCGCCAGCAATATCCATTTGAGAAAGCACCCAGCCACCAAAAATATCACCCGAAGGATTGGTGTCCGAAGGCATGGCGACTATGCGAATTGTTAGTTTGCCATTTGGTTCATTAGATTGTGTTTTGTCACTCATTTATGTTTCTTTCTCTCTTTATTCTTGTCGCCCCCGTATCCAGTACGGGGCAGGCTGTTGGTCGCTTTGCTCCCGACCCCGACACCCCCGCCGTTATTCTTTTCCCAATTTATATTTCGCTAGGTTTTTTTATTTTTGTCGCTGTTGGTCGATTTGTTCTTGATCAGAGTTTGCCCTGTGCTATCTGGCTCAAGTTCTAATGTTGGGCTATCTAGTTCTGCGGCAGGCCAAGAACCAGTTTTTTCTTCCCAATGTTTGCGGCAAAGTGAAACATAGCGCTCATTGCCACCAATGGCAACCTGATCACCCTCAATTAAAACTGCACCATCTTCTCCCAATCGCACCACCATTGTAGCTTTTGATCCGCAATGACAAATGGTGCGGATTTCACGTAAAACATCAGCAATGGCTAAAAGTTCAGATGAACCGGGAAATAACTTACCCTGAAAATCTGTTCTTAAACCATAGCACATAATTGGCACGCCTAATCTATCTGCAACACGGGCAAGTTGCCATACTTGCTGCTTGGTTAAAAATTGTGCTTCATCAACAAACACGCAATTAACTGGTGCATTATCTAATGCGGTTTTAATTTTCTTAAAAAGATTATCGCTTTCACTAAATAATTCAGCTTTTGCCTTTAGCCCAATACGAGAAGCGATTGTGGTCACTCCTGCTCTATCGTCAAGGGCTGCGGTGAATAGCAGCGTATTCATGCCACGTTCACGATAATTATGTGAGGCTTGTAATAATAGTGTTGATTTACCTGCATTCATTGCCGCATAGGAGAAATATAGTTTTGCCAATTTATCTTTTCCAAAAATGTTTTTTTCCAGCTTAGAATGCTAGGGCGATTGATTAAAGGAAAAAA
>JAJRPR010000106.1 GCA_024280655.1 Alphaproteobacteria bacterium
ATCAATTTCATGGTAATGCAAGGCATGTAATGTTGCAGCCGTTGGAGAGGGAACCCACGCACAATTTGCCCCCATATTTGGGTGCATAGATTTTGTTGCCAACATATCCGCCATATTATCAGGAATTGCCCACATGCCCTTGCCAATTTGCGCTCTTCCAGATAACCCGCAATTAAGGCCAATCATTACATTTCTATCTTCGTATGCTTTAATCCATTTTTCGCTCTTAATCTCATCTTTTCGAAGAACCGCTCCTGCCTGCATTGAAGTATGAATTTCATCACCTGTTCTATCTAAAAACCCAGTATTGATAAAAAACAATCTCTCACGAGCCGCGTAAATACACGCCTTAAGATTAGCAGAAGTGCGTCTCTCCTCGTCCATTATACCAATTTTAATAGTATTTTTTGGCAAGGATAGGATATCCTCAACCATAGAGAAAATATCACAAGCAAACTCAACTTCATCTGGCCCGTGCATTTTTGGCTTCACAATATAAATAGAGCCAGTTTTTGAGTTCAATTTATTTTTTAAACCGCTCATGGCGCAAAGCGTGGTAATGAGCGCATCCATTAGTCCCTCACCTATTGGCGCATCATTTTCATCTAATATTGCATCTGTGCTCATTAAATGCCCAACATTTCGCACTAATAAAAGCGCTTGCCCCTTAAGCACTAATTCATGCCCATTGACCCCTTGATATTTTCTGTCCTCGTTAAGTTGGCGATTAATAATTTTACCGCCCTTTTCAAAACTCTCCTTAAGCGTACCATTCATTAGCCCAAGCCAATTCCTATAGACCGCAACCTTATCGCTAGCATCAACCGCCGCAACCGAATCTTCACAATCTTGAATAGTGCTAATAGCGCTTTCAACAATAATATCCGCCAAACCAGCCTTATGCGCCGCACCAATTTGGCTTTCCCTATCAATTAATAGTTCAACATGCAGACCATTATTTTTGAGCAACAATCTTTGCTTATTACCCTCAATTAAATAACCAACAAATTGCCCCTCGTCTTTGAGTTTGCTAGCACCATCTTTTTCACCTGCCAGCAATTCATTGTTCTCAATAAAATATGCCAACACATCTGCATGAGAGCCACTAACCAGCGGAAAAACTGTATCTAAAAACTCATTAGCTTTAGCAAAAACCGCCTCCCCTCGTTTTACGTTATATTGTTTTGCCGGCGCTAATTCACCTGTTTGAGAAATAACATCCGTGCCATAAAAAGCATCATAGAGCGATCCCCAACGAGCATTGGCCGCATTTAGCGCAAAGCGAGCATTGGAAACAGGAACAACCAACTGCGGCCCACAAATATTTGAAATTTCTTCATCTAAATTTTCGCTAGAAATTACAAAATCTGTTGGCTCATCAACCAAATAACCAATTTCTTTTAGGAAGACCTCATATGCCTGAGAATTGTCAACTACCGCACCATTTTCTTTATGCCACTCATCAATTTTGCTTTGCAATTCATCTCGTTTTGCCAACAGCACAACATTGCGTGGCATAGCGATTTTTACCATATTAGCAAAGCCAGACCAAAAATCATCAGCCTTTATATCAATACCCTTTAACGCCTCATTTTCAACAAAATCCAATAATTCTTTATCAATTTTTAGCCCAAAGCGATTTTCATAAGATGACATAAAACTCTCCTAAATTATATTATAAATATATATTTTATTTCATTGCAACACCAGCAATATAGACCTGCTCTATTGCTCTATCATCACCCAACGTTTGCAATAAAAATAATTCTTCACTTAGGCAAGATATGACCTTTGCCCTTAAAGCCATTGCAGAGGTTGCCTTGCTATTTAACACCACAATATCAGCATCTGTGCCAACCTCTAAATTGCCAATATTTTTCTCAAGGCTAAGCGCCTTAGCATTGCCTAAAGTCATCATATAAAATGACTTAAGAGGGTTCAAGCGATTGCCATTTAATTGCTGAACCTTATAAAACTCATCAAAAGTTTTTAGCATAGAATAAGAAGTCCCACCGCCAATATCTGTTGCAACAGCACAGCGCACGCCTGCTTTATTCATTTGCTCTAAATCAAATAATCCACTGCCCAAAAACAGGTTTGAAGTTGGGCAAGAAACAGCAACCGAATTACTTTGTTCCATCATGCTTTTTTCATCATCAGATAAATGAATAGAATGTCCAAATAAGCTCTTCTTTCCCAACAATCCATAATGCTGATAAATAGAGAGATAATCTTTGTGCATAGGATATAATTGCTGAGTTAGCGCTATTTCATCTTTATTTTCGCTTAGGTGAGTTTGCAAATAACAGGTTTCGTTTTCTTTTAATAAAACACCAGCAAGCTCTAATTGTTCTGGAGTAGAAGTAATAGCAAAACGTGGGGTAATGGCATATTTTATACGCCCCACCCCATGCCATTTTTCAATCAATGCTTTGCTTTCGTCATAAGATTGTTGAGCATTATCTTGCAAAGCTTTTGGACAACCTCTATCCATCATAGCCTTGCCGCCAATCATAAGCATATTGCGCTTTTCTGCTTCCGTAAAATACGCCTCAACAGAATTTGAATGTACCGAGCAAAAAGCGCTAGCCGTTGTTGTGCCATGATTTATTAATTCATCAAAAAATGCTTTGGCAATCATTTCTCCATGCTCAAGGGCCGCAAATTTTTGTTCCTCAACAAATGTATATTTATTTAGCCATTCAAGAAGATTTGCCGCATAAGAAGCAACCACCTGCATTTGCACAAAATGAATATGCGGATCAATAAACCCTGCCATTAATAGACGCGGCCTATGGTCAATTATTTGTGCTTTTGAATTTTGTTTTTTTACATTTTCAAAATCACCAACATCAATGATTTTACCGTCACTTATCGCCAATGCGCCATGCTCAAAATATTTATAACTTTGCTCATCATCAATATTTTGTGGCTCAGAAATAAAAGAAAGCACACGAGAGCGCAAGATTTTTACACTCATGATTTATTATCTACACTCTCTAAATACCATTTAACAATTATTTGGCGCTCACTATCCTCCATATAAGTAATATTTCCCGGTGGCATAGCGCTCGAATATCCAGATTGTAATGCTATGACTTTAGCATATTTAACAATATCCACCTCACTATCCAAAATAATATCCTTTGGCGCACGGCCTACCCCCTCATAAAAAGGCTCTTTAGTGTGGCACATTGAACATCGAGATAAAACAATATCATTCACCTCGCTAAACTTCTCATTTTGATAAAATGCAGAACTCTCATTTAATATAATTGCCTCAGTATTTTGTTTGCTAAATGAGGAAAGCCATATAATGACAACAAACAAAGCAAGCGCTAAAAACCAAGTCCAGTTAGGCTTGCCAATTCTAGCATGTTTACTATTAAAATAATGACGAATTAACACGCCAATTAAAAAAATTATCGACGCAATTAGCCAATTAAATTGCGTAGCGAATGCTAGTGGGTAATGCACACTTAACATTAAAAATATCACTGGTAGCGTTAGATAATTATTATGTAACGAGCGTTGTTTTGCTTGCGCCCCAAGATGCGCTGCTGGTGTTCGCCCTGCCTTGAGGTCTTTTACCACGATTTTTTGATTAGGAATAATAAGGAAAACACATTGGCGCTCATTATTGTGGCAGTGAAAGCACCAAGATGTAACAATGCAGCACGACCACTAAATATCTGAGCATATCCCCAAGCCATTAAAACTAACACAGCAAATAAAACCAGCATTAGCCCATTTTGGCTTTTACCTAAGGGCGATTTACACAATAAATCATAAATTAGCCAGCCAAGAATAAGCGAGAATAATGAGACTAAAATAGCTATCCATTTAGGCATATCCAAAACATCAATATCGACTAAATAATAGCTATTTCCGAGATAATAAACCAAAATAAGCATAGCAAAACCACTAAGCCAAGTGCTATAAGATTCCCACTTAAACCAGATTAAATGCTCTGGCAAAGTAGATGGCGCAACCATATATTTAGTAATATGATAAAAACCACCCCCATGCACCTGCCATTCTTCACCTTTGGCTTTATCAGGCAAATGCTCGGTTTTTCTTAAACCCAAATCTAACGCAATAAAATAAAATGACGAGCCAATCCACGCAATGGCTACAATTACATGTAGCCAGCGAAAAGCGAATGTTAGCCATTCCATTATTATTGTTGGATCTGTCATTTAATGCCTTTTGTTCTATCTTGTACTCCTCGACGTCATTGCGAACCCCTGTAAGGGGTGTGGCAATCCAGAATTTTGGAGTATAAGCTCAACAACTCTGGATTGCTTCGCGTTGCTCGCAATGACACTGAGTTATTACTTTTAATAACGAATATAAGAGGAGAATTTTATTCTCCGCCCACGGCAATAACCGCAGGCAGAAAAATTATATTTTAAGCCTCAACTCCCTCAGCATACCAATCAACGCCCCAGAACTCGCCATCATCAATAATATCGCCAGCTTCAACACGAAGTTCACCTTTATTATCAGTGATAGGGCCAGAAAATGGATGTACAGAGCCATCAATAATGCCTAACCGAACAGCTTCAGCGGCCGCAACAACATCTGCAGGGATTTTCTTATTATATGGACCGATGACAACTTCACCACCAGCAAGACCTTCCCAAGAAGTTCCCTCTTTCCAATTACCATCAAGCACTGATTTAACCGCCTTAATGTAATAAGGAGACCAAATATCAATAATTGAAGTTAGGTGTGCATCAGGAGCAAATGCGCTCATATCAGCACCCTGCCCAAAACCACCAATAATCCCACGCTCTTCTGCAACTTGCAGCGCTGCTGGGCCATCAGTATGCTGAGTAATAACATCAACACCTTGATCAATTAAAGCACGAGCCGCATCAGCTTCTTTTGCCGGATCAAACCAACTATCAACATAAACAACTTTAGTGATGAAATCTGGATTAGCCTTACGAGCTGCAAGATGAAACGCATTAATGCCCATCACAACTTCAGGAATTGGGAACGAGCCAATATATGCGCCAATGCCAGTTTTACTCATCATGCCAGATATTGTTCCAAGCACCGAGCGGCCTTCATGAAAGCGAGCATTATAAGTTGAAAGGTTAGAAGCAGTCTTATAACCTGTTGCCCATTCAAATTTCACATCAGGAAATTGTTTTGCAACTTTAAGCATAGCATCACCATAACCAAAGCTAGTACCAAAAATAATATCATATCCCTGTTGCGCTAATTCACGAAACACACGCTCACTATCAGGGCCTTCGGCAACATTGGTAACAGTGGCAGTTTCAACCCTATCAGCACCAAGCGCTTCAATCATTTCTAAACGACCAAGATCATGACCATAGTTCCAGCCATTATCATCAGGTGTTCCAATAAGTACAAAAGCAGCTCTTACTTTTTCTTTTTGTGCAACGGCTGGTATTCCGATAAGTGGTAGAGCTGCTGCTGCACCACCAATCTTTAAGGCATTACGACGATTAATTAGTTTCATGATATTCTCCTGTTTGTTGTTATAGTCTAGTTACTCGAAATAAATGGTTTCCCCAAACACGCTGGGGCACTTGAACTCATCTTATGTCGCATAGAAATAAGAACAAGCACTAATATTGTGGCAAGATAGGGTAGGCTGGCCCATAATTCTGATGGGATAATTCTAAACCCTCCTCCTGCGGCTTTTGCATAAACTTCCATAGTAGCAATTAACCCGAAAAGATAAGCGCCTGCAAGTAAACGTGTGGGTTTCCACGCAGAAAACACAACTAATGCTAATGCAATCCAGCCTCGACCACCAGTTAAGCCCTCAACCCATTGTGGGGTTAATAATAGCGGAAAGCAAGCCCCGCCAATTCCTGCCATCATGCCGCCAAAGCCAACAGCACCATAACGAACCTTAATCACCGAATATCCTATTGAGTGGGCGGAATGATCATTTTCGCCAACCGCCCGCAAAACTAAGCCCGCTCTAGTTTTATGTAAAAAATACGAAACCGCAAAAACCATAAATAGTGAAAAATATACCAATGGCGAATGATCAAAAAACACTTTTAATATTGGGTGTTCGGTAAGATAATCAGGAAAAATAGATTTGAATAATTTTATTGGTTTGCCAGTAAATGACTGCCCAAACAAAGCCGAAAAACCAGCACCAAAAATCGTCAGCGCTAAACCTGTTGCCACTTGATTGGCAAAAAGACTTAGAGTTAGAAAAGCAAAAATCATTGAAACACATGCACCAGCAAAACCAGCGGCTAATATGCCAAGCCAAGGATTGCCAGTAGTATAAGTTACGGCAAAGCCAACCACCGCTCCTGTAAGCATCATACCCTCAACCCCAAGATTAAGTACACCGCTTTTTTCAACCACCAACTCGCCAAGTGCCGCCAGCAATAATGGCGTTGAAGCGCCAACCATAGTAATGATAATAGCAATAGTTAAATCAATATTCATGCTCTTCTTGCCCTAACTATTTTTATATTATAGCGCACCAAAACATCACCAGCTAACAATAAAAACAACATCATTGCTTGAAATAATCCGACCGCTGCATTTGGCAGACCAATGGTTGTTTGCGCTATCTCACCACCAACAAAAGTAATAGCCAAAACAACGCCAGCAATTAACACTCCTATTGGGTGTAAACGCCCTAAAAATGCAACAATGATAGCGGTAAATCCATAACTAGTTGGAAATTGCGGCACCATGCGATTAAATGGCCCTGCAACCTCTAACATACCAGCTAACCCCGCCAAACCACCGCTAATTAACAATACAAGCCATATGGTTTTATTTTCTGAAAAACCACCATAACGAGCAGCATTAGGCGCTGAACCAACCGTTCTCACCTGAAAGCCAAATACCGATTTAGACATAATTATCCAAGCCATAATGGCAATTAAAACGGCTATTGGCGCACCTGCTTGCACAATAGTTCCTTTAATAATATAGGGTAATATTTGCCAATCATTAAACAAAACAGTTTGCGGCTGCCCAAAAGCAGTTGGGCTTTTCCATGGGCCAAAAATTAGATAATTAAGTAACTGAATTGCTACATAAGTTAGCATTAGCGAAGTTAAAATCTCATTGACTTTTAATTTAGTGCGTAACAATGCAGGTAAAAATACCCACGCCATACCGCCCAACATTCCAGCAACCCCCATTAAGGGCAACAAATACCAACCGCTCATATTGTGAGTTAAAAGCGCCATGCCAGTTGCCGCCAAACCGCCAGCAATATATTGCCCCTCAGCACCAATATTCCACACATTAGCACGATAACCAATAGATAGCCCAACCCCAATGATAATAAGCGGCGCTGCTTTTACCGCTAAATCTTGCCATTTAAGTGAATTAGTTAGAGGCGTTAAAAAAATCTCACGCACCGCCCCCAAACCATCATAACCCAAAATAGAAAAAACTATCGCTCCCAAAATCATAGTCAAAACAACCACCAAAATTGGCGTTGCAAATAACATTTTTCTGCTTGGTTCTAGCTTTTTTTCAAACCTAATTTGCATTGGCTATTTCCTCATGGTGAGCTTGTCGAACCACGAACACTCTGTCACTCTGATCGTAATCAACCCTCCGTGTCACCCTGAGCGTAGCTAACCTCCGTGTCACCCTGAACGTAGCCGAAGGGTCTAAGATGCTTCGACTATTTACGTGCTCACGCCGCACAGGCTGGTCAGCATGACAAGGGAGTTGGCAACGTAAGAATAACGAAAACAAAATCATTGCGCCATCACCTCTTTTTGTGACGAGCTGACACTAGAATTTTCCCCATGCACACCGCCCATAAGCAAGCCAATTTCTTCAATGCTCATTACGCCCACCTTTTGCTTTTGCGAAAGAGTGCCTTCATTAATTATTGCCAAACTATCGCAAAGCTCCAACAACTCATCTAAATCTTGCGAAATAATAACAATGGCCGCCCCGCCCTTTGCTAAATCAATCAAAGCCTGATGAATAGCGCTAGCAGCTCCCGCATCAACCCCCCAAGTTGGTTGCGATACTACCAAAACATCCGGCACTTGCAATATTTCACGCCCCATAATGAACTTTTGTAAATTCCCCCCAGAAAGCGAAGAGGCGCTTGCCCCATGCCCCGTAGTCATTACATTAAATTCATCAATGATTTTTGTAGTAAATTGCTTGGCACTTTTAGCATTTATCATGCCAGCCCTTACCATATTTTGTCGATTGCGAGCTGTAAGAATAGCATTATCATTTAAGCTAAATTCTGGAACTGCTGCATGTCCGTGCCGCTCTTCTGGCACTGCGCAAAGCCCGTGTTTTCGTCGTTCTTTTGCGCTCATCTTGCCAATTTCAATATTATTCATAGTAATTTTTGCTTTATCTTTAAGCAATATTTCACCACTTAACACTAGCTGCAATTCATTTTGCCCATTACCAGCAACACCCGCAATTCCTAAAATTTCACCCCTATAAACATCAAAGGAAATATCTTTAAGACTTACACCAAAATCACCAGCCCCCCTAAGGGACAGATTATTTACACTGAAGCCAATGTCTGAAAACTCTTTAGACTTAACCTTATTAATTGCTTGCAGCGATGTTCCTATCATCATTGCTGCCATAGTTTTTGCGGTTTCTTTTTTTGGATCGCATGTAGCCACCACCTTGCCGCCTCGCAAAATTGTTGCACTATCGCAAAGCTCTTTTATCTCATCTAATTTATGAGAAATATATAATATTGAGCAACCATCAGAGCTAAGTTGGCGCAAAACATTAAATAATTGCGCAACCTCTTGTGGCGTTAAAACAGAAGTTGGCTCATCCATAATAAGCAATTTTGGATTTAATAACAGCGCCCGCACAATTTCGATACGTTGACGCTCACCAACCCCCAAAGTCGAAACAATACGCTTTGGATCGAGCGACAATCCATATTTTTGCATAATATTTACAACTTTTTCCTCAAGCGCTTTTTTGGACATTTTTTCGTCCATACCAAGCGCAATATTTTCAAGCACAGTCATTGCTTCAAATAATGAAAAATGCTGAAATACCATGCCAATACCAAGCGCACGTGCGGCTTTTGGATTAGCAATATTCATTGGCTTACCATTCCAAGAAATAGTGCCCTCATCTGGCTTCATAATGCCATAAATCATTTTAACTAAAGTTGACTTGCCAGCGCCATTTTCGCCCAAAAGCGCATGGATTTCACCCTTTTTAATAGAAAAAGAAATATCATCATTGGCCAAGACACCAGGGAAAGCTTTCACTATCCCTTCAAGCTCTAAGCGCAAGCTTTGCTCATTATTCATTAAAGCCCTCCCTCAAGCACTTTTAATAAAGTCTGCCGATTATTTCACTAAGAGTCAAAGCCGCAATTATATTAGGACGTTTATCCCCAACCTCATTACCCCCTATTGGGCAAGTTAATTTTTCCAACTGCTGATTTGTTCCAGCATTTTTAATAAACCAGCTTTCAAATTTTTTCTTCTTAGTTTTAGATCCAATCATGCCAACATATTTTACCGTATTTATTTTAAGGATTTCGCTCAAAATTAAAAAATCTAATTCATGATCATGAGTAAAAACAACAAAGGCGCTATTGGGTTTTGCCGCTCTTGCAATAGCTTCTGGCAACGGGCTTATAATCAATTCAATATTAGCAATATTATCTGGCGCTAAGTTTCCCCGACTATCAATAAGCGTGGTTTTATAGGGCATCTGTGCCAAAAGATTAGCCAGCGCAATGCCAACATGCCCAGCACCAAATAAATATATACAAGGTAATGTTTCTTCTTGCTCTCTTGCTTCTTCTAATAGTTTTTGAGATATGTTTTCATCAATTAATTCTAGCTTTAACTTTACAAACCCACCACAACATTGCTGGCTTTTTATTCCCAAACTTATTTCTAATTCTTGTTCACCTTGCTTATTTTTAAGCATTATTTGCGCTTTTTCTATTGCGCTAAATTCAAGCTTTCCGCCCCCTATTGTGCCGATTGACTTATTTGCACTAACCAACATTTTAGCATCAATATCTCTTGGGGTTGAGCCCTTTACTTGTTTTACACTAACTAAAATAACAGATTTATTTTGCGCTAAAAACTGCTCAATTTTTGCCGCTCTTAATTCCATAATTAAAGCATTTCATTTTTTAGACGCTCAATGCTCATCAAGATATTTTCACTAGTTGCTGGTGTGTTTAATCTTGGGCAAATTTCATAATTTGCAACAGAAGCTATCGCCATAGAAATCGCCTCTAAAACTGAAATTGCTAACATAAGAGGCGGCTCGCCAACGGCTTTTGAGCGCTTAATTGTATTGGCAGGGTTCTTTGACCAGCTAGCCAATTTTACATTAAACTCTTTTGCAATATCGCTAGCTAATGGAATTTTATAAGTTGAGGGAGAAAACGTCCATAGTTTTCCATGCTCGTCCCACGCCAATTCCTCTGAAGTAAGCCAACCAGAACCTTGCACAAAACCGCCCTCTATTTGCCCAATATCAAGCGCCTCATTTAGCGAATTACCAACATCGTGCAATATATCAACTCGCTCAATAGTGCTTTGCCCCGTTAATAAATCTATACTCACCTCAGAAACCGCAGCCCCATAAGAAAAATAATAAAATGGATTGCCCTTGCCCTTTTCTCTATCCCAATGAATGTCTGGAGTTTTATAAAAGCCACTATCAAATAATTGCACCCTATCTAAATACGCCTGATTGATAAATTCAGCAAAACTTAAAACCTTACCCCCAACCATTACCTCACCATTGGCAAAACTAATATCTTTTTGCTGGCACTTATATTTTTTGGCGGCAAATTCAACTAATCGTTGCTTGATTTTATCAATAGCATTTTGCGCCGCCATTGCATTTAGATCTGAGCCAGAAGAAGCGGCAGTTGCAGAAGTGTTGGCTATTTTATCGGTTGCTGTTGCACTGATTTTTACATCGCTTAAATCAACCCCAAACCCACTGGCAACAATTTGCGCCACTTTAGTATAAAGCCCCTGCCCCATTTCTATACCACCATGATTTAGCATGATTGAGCCATCACGATAAATATGAATAAGCGCCCCTGCCTGATTATACCAAGTTGCAGTAAAAGATATGCCAAATTTTACTGGCGTTAAGGCAATGCCTTTTCGGATAAATTGATTATTTTCATTAAATTTAATTATTGCTTTTCGCCGTTTTTGATAATCAGAACTAGCCTCTAATTCATCAACAAGGCGAGCAATAATATTATCTTTTATTGTTTGGTGATAAGGAGTGATATTTCTCTCTTTTATGCCATAAAAATTCTTCTTGCGAATTTCAAGCGTGTCTTTTTTCAATTTATAGGCAATTTCCTCAATCACTCGTTCAGCCAAAACCATGCCTTGCGGTCCACCAAAACCACGAAAAGCAGTATTTGAAACCGTATGAGTTTTTAATGGCTGTGATTTTAGTTCAACATTTTCATAAAAATAACAATTATCCGCATGAAACAAAGTTCTATCGGTAATAGGGCCGCTTAAATCAGCCGAAAACCCACACCGAGCAGCAAAATTAGCACTTAGCGCATTAATAGTGCCATCATTTTCATAGGCGACATCATAATCAACTAAAAAATCATGCCGTTTGCCAGTAATTTTTATATCATCTTCTCTATTTGGGCGAAGTTTCACCGCTTTGCCTGTTTTTTTAGCGGCCAATGCAGCAACCACCGCAAACAGGTTGCTTTGCGTTTCTTTGCCGCCAAACGCTCCCCCAACTCTTCTATTTTTAACCACTATCTCGTTACTTGATACATCAAGCGCATTTGCCACCATTAATTGCACTTCACTTGGGTGTTGAGTTGAAGAATATATCTCCATTTCATTGTCCTCATGCGGGATCGCCAAAGCAATATGCCCCTCAAGATAAAAATGCTCTTGCCCGCCAATTTGAATTGATCCTTCAAGCCTATTTTGAGCCTCTTTTAGTGCTTTTTTTGCATTGCCATTTTTTAGTATCATGGAGGAAGCAACTTGCTCTCCTCCCTCTTCAAGAGCGCTGGCAATATCTATTTTTGCTGGAAGTTCCTTATATTTTATCTTTGCTAATTTTGCAGCCTTCATTGCCTCAAGACGGGTTTTTGCCACCACCGCAAAAATTGCTTGCGAATGAAATTCTATTAGCTTTTGTGCAAATATAGGATCATCAAATAAGTGCATTGGACTAACATCATTAACCCCAATAATATCCTTAGCGATTAAAGTACAAACAACCCCGCTAGCTTTTTCAACTTCGCTTAAATCAAGCTCCTCAATTTCGCCATGCGCGATAGTGCTTAACCCCAAATAGGCGTGCAATAATCCTTTTGGCTCAACCATATCATCAATAAAAACAGCCTCGCCGCTTACATGTTTTATAGCGCTATCATGCGAAACTTCTTTATTTTTATTGCTCATTTTTTTGCTCCGTAAAAAACTTATAAAGCAGGTTTTGCGCCAAGAGCATTCGATATTGAGCGCTTGAACGAACATCATCTATCGGCGCAAAATCATTTGGCAATTCCAGACTAGCTTTTTTGATGTTTTCTTCGTTAAATGTCTTCCCTTCAAGAGCTTTTTCTGTTTCCTCAGCTCGGCTTGGTTTTGCCGCCATGCCACCAAAGGCAAAAATGGCTTTTGTAATTTTCTTATTTTTTATCTCTAGCTTAAAGGCGGCACAGACAGTTGAAATATCCTCATATTTTCGTTTAGATATTTTATAAATAGCGTGTTTTTCACTTTCTTTAATAAAGGGAATAAATATGCTTTTTATAAATTCGCCTTTTTGTAAATCTTGTTTTCCATAAGCAATATAAAAATCTTCAACCAAAATAGTCCGCTCAATTTTGCCCTTTACTAAATTCAGCTTTGCCCCAAGCGCAATAAAAGCAGGCGCTAAATCTCCAATGGGTGAGCCATTAGCAATATTACCGCCTAATGTTCCCATATTTCTAATTTGATTACCGCCAATTTGCGCCCAAAAATCACTTAAATGTGGGAAATATTTTTCTATTATTTCAAAGCCTTCAGAATATGTAACACAAGCGCCAAATTCTATACCCGCTTTAGTTTGCGAAATATTTCTCAACTCGCTTAAATTAGCAATGAAAATTATCGGTGAAATATCCTTATGCGCAACATTTACCCACAACCCAATATCGCTTGAACCAGCAAGAATTGTCGCATTTGCTTTTTGCTCTAACAATAAAACTAAGTCAGCAATATCTTTGGGAATAAAAAATTCCCCCTTTTCGCTAATTATTTCAACCCTATTGCCATCAGACATATCTTTAAGTTTTTGCTCTATTTCCTCACGCTGTTTAAGCAAAATATCGTTCTGTAAGCCGCCACTTTCACTAAGCGATAAAGCCGCCTTAATAATGGGCGCATAACCAGTGCAACGGCATAGGTTTCCCTGCAAGGCTTTTTCTATTTCATACTTGTTGGCATTTGGATCTTTGAGCAATAGAGCATAGAGCGACATGATTATACCCGGTGTGCAAAAGCCGCATTGCGAACCATGATATTCAACCATTGCTTGTTGAATAGGGTGCAAAGCATCATTTCTTTTAAGATGCTCAATCGTTATAATATGTCAAAGATCAAGCGAGGGGACAAATCTAATACAAGCATTTACGCTCTCATAAATAAGCTCTCCAAAAACCAATTTGCCAACCAACACAGTACAAGCACCGCAATCGCCCTCATTACAACCCTCTTTTGTACCTACCAAATCTTTATTTAAGCGCAAATAATCTAACAGGCTAAGATCTGGCGACAGGTCTTTTAGGCGAACTTCTTCATCATTAAGCAAAAACCTTATTTGATTGCGTACCTCCATTAGCTACCCCGATAGGTGGAATATCCATAGGGCGAAACCAATAGCGGCACATGATAATGCGCTTTTTCATCTGATAGTGTAAAACGCACAGGAACTATATCTAAAAACTGCCCATTTTTTAACTTAACATTATTTTTTGCAAAATAATCACTGACATGAAATAATAATTCATACGTGCCCAACTTAAAACTTTCCTCAGCTAAAAGAGGTTTTTCACAACGCCCATCTTGGTTGGTTTTTGCCATAACAAGCAGGTTTTTATTTCGCCCCTGAATTTCAAACAATTCAATCTTCATATTAGCCGCAGGAGAGCCAGACATTGTATCCAGCACATGCGTTGTTAAATAACCTATATTTGTCATTATTTCCCCTACCTCTCATATTATACGATTCATCAAAATAGAATACTACTCAAAATATCAAAAATACTAGCGATTTTTTACCTTTTGGTCTATTTTTTTCAAATCACTTGTAAGCTTTATATTTTAGGCGCATATTAGAATATGCAATATAATGGAGTATCTCATGCGTTATCCTAGAAATATGCTCGGCTATGGCGAAAACAAGCCAAAAGTTAATTGGCCTAATGGGGCAAATATTGCGGTGCAATTTGTGCTAAATTATGAAGAAGGCGCAGAGAGCAATATTTTACATAATGATAAAGCCTCAGAAAGGTTCTTATCTGAAATAATTGGCGCTAAAGCTTGGAAAAAGCAGCGCCACTGGAATATGGAAAGCATATATGAATATGGCGCAAGGGCTGGCTTTTGGCGTTTGCATGATTTATTTGTCAGTGAAGATATTCCTATTACGGTTTTTGGCGTAGCAAATGCTCTTTTGCGCTCCCCCCATCAAACTGAGGCAATGAGAAAGGCTGGTTGGGAAATTGCTAGCCATGGGCTAAAATGGATAGATTATAAAGATTATAGCGCCAATGACGAGCGAGATGACTTGCACGAGGCAATTCGATTGCATAAAGCGGCAACGGGGGAGCGACCAAAAGGCTTTTATCTTGGGCGCTGCTCAATAAACACACTAGATTTAGCAACAGAAGAAGACGGCTTCACTTATTTAAGCGATGCTTATGATGATGATTTACCCTATTGGCGTGAACATTGGCGAGATGCACAACTAATAATTCCATACACTCTTGATTGCAATGATATGCGTTTTGCAACTGCTAATGGTTTTAATAATTCTGATCAATTTTTAACCTATCTCAAAGATAGTTTTGATGTGCTATATCAAGAGGGAGAAAATGGCTCGCCAAAAATGATGTCTATTGGCCTTCATAATCGAATTGTTGGCCGGGCTGGACGCACAAAAGCGCTTAAAGAATTTATCAAATATATCAAAAGCCATGACAAAGTTTGGATTGCTAAACGCATTGATATTGCCGAGCATTGGATTGAACATCACCCTTTTGAAAGGCTAAATATCAAACCATCAAAA
>JAJRPR010000107.1 GCA_024280655.1 Alphaproteobacteria bacterium
CGACTTTCACAAAATGATAGAATTGGGCAGAACAAGTCCAAAAGACGCAAAGGCACAAAACCAACTCGCAAAACAGCCAAAGTTTCAAAAAGAAATAAGGTTACTTCACGAAACGGCAAGAGCAAAAAAATAAATAGACGCAAGAATAAGGGTTTTAGTTTTTTTGGTCTCTTTAAGTTTTCCTTTATTGGGGTTTTATCTTAGGTATTTGGGCAGTCATCGCACTCATTGGCGTCGTTATTTATTTTGCTTCGCAAATGCCCGCATCCGATACATGGGCAGTGCCAGATCGCCCAGCAAATATTCGCATTATTTCAGACAATGGTAAACTCATATCTAATCGTGGTAAAATGGGTGGTGAAGCGGTTTCAATTCGTGAATTACCCTATTACGTGCCAGCCGCCATGATGGCGATTGAAGATAAGCGCTTTATGACCCATTTTGGCGTTGATCCAATAGGAATTCTTGGCGCTATGCGCATTAATTTAAGTGAGGGACGTGGGCCATTAAGCGGCAATGGCGGCTCAACCATAACCCAACAAGTTGCTAAAAACTTATTTCTAACTCCCGAGCAAACTATTTCTCGTAAAATTCAAGAAGCATTGTTAGCGATTTGGCTTGAGAATAAATATTCAAAAAACGATATATTAGAGCTTTACCTAAATAGAGTATATTATGGCGCAGGCGCTTGGGGAATAGAGGCTGCAACGCAACGCTATTTTGGTAAATCTGCTCGCAATCTATCGCTAGGAGAAGCAGCAATTTTAGCAGGAGTACTTAAAGCCCCATCAAGGTTATCACCTGATAAAAATCCCGAAGAGGCTGCAAAGCGTGCCCGTATCGTATTAAATGCAATGGCCGCAGACGGCTACATCTCTGAGGAAGAAGCCAAAGCTGCCGCCATTGATCCCAACAAACGCATTCGCACCAAAGTTGTAGGTGCTGAATATTATGTTGCCGATTGGGTTGAAGCGCTGATGCAATCTTATATTGGCGATATTGAGCAAGACGTAATTGTAACAACTACCATTGATTGGGATTTGCAAAAATATGGCGAATTCATTATTCGTGAAGTTGTGCTTGAATATGGAGAGGAAAAGAATTTCTCACAAGGGGCATTAGTTGCGATGAATACAGATGGCACAATAAGAGCAATAGTTGGTGGAACAGATTATGCAAAAAGCCAATATAACCGAGCGGTAACCGCACGCCGCCAACCGGGATCTTCCTTTAAGCCTTTTGTCTATCTAGCAGGACTTGAAGCAGGTCTAACTCCAGAAAGCATCTTACAAGACGAGCAATTTACCTATAAAGGTTGGTCGCCAAAAAACTATAGCAATGAATATATTGGCGCTGTTAGAATGCGTGATGCGCTAGTTAATTCACTCAATACAGTTGCCGCCCGTTTGGCAATCGATCTTGGCGCACAAACCGTCGTTAATAGCGCAATGCGACTTGGCATTTCATCTCCCCTTAAACCCGTTCCCTCAATAGCGCTTGGAACACAAGAAGTATCGTTGCTTGAATTAACTGCCGCCTATGCGCCATTTGCCAATGGTGGAATTGGGGTGATAGCTAATATTATTACCAAAATCGAAACAACTGAGGGTGAGGTGCTTTATGAAAATATTCCAGCAGGACCTGGTCGAGTAATTGAGCCACAATATGTAACCATGATGAATGATATGCTCTCAAGCGCCATAAGTTTAGGCACAGGTAAAAAAGCCAAACTTGATGGCTGGCAAATAGCTGGTAAGACGGGAACAACGCAAGCTTTTAAAGATGCTTTTTTTATTGGATATTCCGCAAATATGGTTACAGGAATATGGATTGGTAATGATGATGGTACACCAATGAAAGGTGTTGGAGGTAGCTCTTATCCTGCTATATTATGGACCGAGTTCATGGAAAAAGCACATCAAGGATTATCGCCCTCCCCCCTTCCAAGCTCGCACACTCTTCCTGATCCAATAAATAATATTGGCAATAATAATATAAATAATGAGCAAAACAATCAACGTCCACAAACTTTAGTTGATTTAATAAATGGCTGGTTTGACAATAATTAACCTCCACCAACAGATTTTCTAGTTACTTTGCACTTGCCTTTATTGCGCCAACAAACTATGTTTTGCTGCAATTAACATAAAGATAAGTCATTTAATGCAAAGTAATTCTTCTCAACTAAGCCAACCCACAGGCGCTAAATCAATTAATAGCCCGTGCCTATTGGCTGTGCTTCGTATGGCTGGATTACGCCCCACAAAACAACGTACTGCATTAGCAAAATTATTATTTACTGGTGATCATCGCCATGTATGCGCTGAAACATTACATGATGAAGCAAGCAACACTGGTTATAAAATCTCCCTAGCAACCATTTATAATAGCTTAAACCAGTTTGTTGAGGTGGGGCTATTGCGTGAAATTCATGTTGATAAAAACAAATCATATTTTGATACTAACACAACAGATCATCATCATTTCTATGTTGAAGATGATCAGCATGTTATAGATATTCCAACAGATTCTGTTATGCTAAAAAACCTGCCAGAAGCTCCCAAAGGAATGGAAATTACTTCTGTAAATGTAGTGATGCGTGTTAAAAGAATTCAATAATCATTCAAATTTTTCTTGCTCATAAACACCCCAAATAGTGGATTGTCTAACATATCCATTTAGTGAAACTTGTTTTTCTCTATCATTTTCATATTGAATAATAATTTCGCACCATGTCCCATCGCATTGCTTCATAGCTAAAGGATAATCTGTTCCAATTTTAGCTAAAACATCTGATTGCTCCATTGACTTTTCATAAAGAGATATTTGCTCATCACTAGAAATATTTATTCGCCCCGTGCGTTTGTTAGATAATAAAGTTTGATGTATCCAGCCTTCAGCACCACTAAAATCACGAATTTTTCGCCAAGTATCAAATTCATTTATCACTTCAACTGGAACACCAGATTTAACAAACACCCAAGCAATATCATATTTTTTACCCGGCCCAACACGAATATTTATTGGCTTTGAATGGGTTGAAACAAACCGTGGTAATTTTAGTCCTGATGATTTACCTATTGTAGTGGCAGTAGCTGAAATTTGCGCATAGGCAGGCACATTAGAATAAAATAAACCAAGCAAGAAAACTAAAGTAAATCCATAGGTTATTCTATATAATGTTTTTTTAAGAATAATTATTTGATTTGATAGATACATAAAGGCTGTTCCTTTTTTATAAACTACTCTAGAATGCGAAGCTTAACGTAAAAATAAGAGGAAGAAATATATTGCTAAAAAATGATGCAAGTATTTTTGTAACCCCAAATATTTTTGTAGCCCCAAGTATTTTTGTAACCCAAAGGCTACCAGAATTAATTGAAGAGCGCATGAATGATTTGTTTAATGTGCAATTTAATCAACATGGCAGACCTCTAAGCGAAGAAGAGCTTATTAATGGCGCAAAACATCACACAGTTTTACTATCAACCATTACTGATCCGCTAAATAAAGATGTGATAAATCGGCTACCAAAAACCATCAAACTAATTGCCCAATTTGGTAATGGAACTGACAATATTGATATTGCCGCCGCATCAAAACGTTCAATAGTTGTCACCAATACTCCAAGCACCATGAGCGAGGACACCGCTGATATGGCAATGGCACTTATGCTATCAATCCCACGTCGTTTAGTTGAAGGATCACAAATCCTAACCGCTACAAAGCAATTTTCTGGCTGGTCCCCAAATTGGATGTTAGGGCGACGATTAAGAGGGAAATCTCTTGGTATTGTTGCTTTGGGGCGTATTCGCCTAGCAGTTGCCACTAGAGCAAAAGCCTTTGGTCTTGATATTCACTATTATTCTCGTACCCGCCGCCCAAGCCAAATTGAAGAACAACTTAATGCTAGCTGGTCTGCTTCTCTTAATCAGCTAATTGAAAAAGTTGATATATTATCGCTTCATATTCCACTGACCAAACAGAGCGAAAAAATAATGGATAGAGAACGCCTTAAATTAATGAAAAAAGGAGCGTTTTTAATTAATGTATCCCGATCAGAATTAATTGACGAAAATGCTTTGGTTGAAATGATTGAAAAAAATCATTTAAGTGGTGCTGGCTTAGATGTTTTTGAACATCAGAACAGCGTGAACCCAAAATTACTAGCTCTAGCAAAAAA
Organism: Alphaproteobacteria bacterium; assembly: GCA_024280655.1. Classification (GTDB taxonomy): domain Bacteria; phylum Pseudomonadota; class Alphaproteobacteria; order Rhizobiales; family Devosiaceae; genus S141-66. Next base: position 4,184 of record JAJRPR010000107.1, read on the forward strand.
TAATAAAGTTCTTTTAACACCCCACATGGCTTCAGCTACACTTGAGGGTCGTATCGAAATGGGTGAAACCGTTCTTGTAAATATAAAGACTTTTCTTGATGGTCATAGTCCCCCACACCGTATATTACCCGAAGGGTAGGCCTATTTATTCACCTTCATTCTATTATATTGCCCCTTTGCAGATAAAAGCAAAATCACAAATATAATACTTGAAATAATAGCGTTATAGCCAGCAAAGCTAATTCCAAACATACGAAATTGTGGCTTATCGCATGGCACAACTTGCGCATTGCTTAAATCATTAAGAGCATCAAAACTTAGGCCTGCGCTTTCGCTAGGGCTTGCGCAAGATGTAGGCCCCTCCCAAAGACCCCATTCAAAGCCAGCATGAAATATGCCCATATAAGCACCCCATGCAAAAATTGCCGCAACAATTAAAGTAAGCACTATGCGAAAAATAGTTGGTATCTTATCCCAAAAAGCAATTAGTAGAACTAAAATTGGCAAACCAATATAATAGGGCAAGCGTTGCTGCAAACAAAGCTCACAAGGCTGATAACCGCCTATTAACTCAAAGGCCCATGCCCCCAAAATAGTAAAAAACCCGATTATAAAAGCGCTATTGGCTCGTGATGAATTCTTTGAAACTGAATTTACGCTCATTGATCTAATCCTAAAAAATAAATTTCACTGCCACAAAGCCGCCAATTAATAGGGCACAAAATAATATAAACATTAACCCCAATCGCTTTTCAATAAAAATACGAATTGGCTCACCAAACTTATATAGCAATGCTGCAACTAAGAAAACCCTAAATGCCCGACCAATTATCGATACAATTATGAAGCTAATAAGGTCAAAACCCACCGTGCCAGAAAAAATTGTTAAAACTTTATATGGAAAGGGAGTAACCGCTCCAAGAAATATGCCCCAACCACCCCATTGATCATACCACGCAACAAATCTATCAAATGAATGTTCAGCGCCATAAAAATCTAAAATTGGTTGCCCCATAGTTTGAAACAATGCATATCCAATAAAATAGCCAACAAACGCCCCAAGCACCGACATTATGGTGCATAGGCCAGCATACCAAAACCAATTTTTGGCTTAGCGACAACCATCGGGATTAATAAAATATCAGGTGGAATAGGAAAAAACGAACTTTCAGTAAAACTAACCGCCCCAAGCGCCACAGGGGCTTGTTTTGATTTAGCTAATGACATCGTCCAATCATATAATTTACGTAACAATATATTTCTCCAAAATGATATAGTGGTGTCTAACTATAGAAGGCTCTGCAAAAATAAAATGAATAACTCCCTAGCATGACTAAAGCAAGATGTCATTCTGAGCGCAAGCGAAGAATCTAATGATACAGATAAGATGCTTCGCTTGCGCTCAGCATGACAACAGAGCTGGTAACATCTTTCATCTATTTCTAGCCAACCTTCTATAATATATTACTAGTCAATGAAGTAATAATGATTGACGAAATTAAACTAATGATTATATTCCGCCCTAGTTCAGTTGCGGGCGTGGCGGAACTGGTAGACGCGCCAGACTCAAAATCTGGTTCTTAACAGAGTGTCGGTTCGATTCCGACCGCCCGTACCAATCACTCCTTTAGGGACCTTAATAAATGCGAACCCTAAAAAATTCTATTATCATATTTTCTAGTTTTCTTTTGCTGGCATTTTCTCAGCCAATATTAGCGCAACCACAATTATTATTAGATATGCAAACTGGCGAAGTGCTTTATGAAAAAGATGCAGGAATTGCGTGGTATCCTGCATCTCTAACCAAACTAATGACACTTTACATTGCTTTTGAAGAGATAGAAAATGGCAGGTTTACATTATCAACACCAGTCGTTATTTCAGCGCAAGCAAAAAAAGCCCCTCCGAGCAGAAGCCCTTTACCAGCCAATAATGCAATTACACTTAAAGACGCGCTATATTTAATTAATGTAAAATCGGCAAATGATGTGGCCATTGCACTCGCCGAAACAATTTCTGGCAACCAAATTGCCTTCATTGCAAAAATGAATGAAACAGCAAAAAAACTTGGCATGAGCGGCACTAATTTTACCAATCCAAATGGCCTGCACAGCCAAGCGCAAATCACAACAGCACGTGATTTGGCAATCCTAGCTCTCTCCATTCGTGCTAAATACCCACAATATAACTCAATATTTGCAACTTATGAGATAAAATTGGGTGAAACAATCATGCAAAGTTACAATAGGTTGCTTGTTAACCTATGGGGGACAAATGGCATGAAAACAGGGTTCATTTGTGCCGCCGGCTATAATATTATTGCAACTGCAAAAAGAGATGATAAATCATTAATGGCGATAGTTCTTGGTGCTTCTTCTGAAAGAGAGCGCAATGAAATGGCGGCGCAATTATTGCTAAAAGGATTTTCTGGCGAGCTTAGTAGCACAAATAAAATAATTACAAATATTGCAAATGAATTTAGTCAAACAGCAAAAAATATGCGCCCACTTATATGTAATTCTAACAATAGAAATTATGTAATTAATAGGGAGAAGGAATTTCCTTTTGGCCTTAATTCTCAACCAAGTTTTCTAAATGATAGAGTTATTACTACCACAGTAAAAATAACATCATTGGGGAAAATAAAAAGTGCCCCAATTCCAAAGCCCCGCATAAACCGCCAAATTACTCACTAAATCACCCACTAAATCGCCCGCTAAATTATTGGCTTTTTATCAAAAAAACGATATTATCTTGTTGTTTGATAATTTGATAGACATATCCGTTTTTATTGCAAAATAGCGGAATATCAATAATTGCAACTTCATCATCAGCCAATAACTTAACTTCTATTGGCTTTGTTTTATTAGCTAAATATTTCTCTAGTTTGAGAACAGGAATTGGACATTTATAGCCACATGTTTCAATAATATCCATATCATTGCGCAATCATTATCACTGAACCACTTGCATTATCACTGAACCACTTGCATTATCACTGAACCACTTGCGCTATCGCTGAACCGCTTGCCAATAATAACACCCAATAAGTACCGCTTTTTGAATTTGCTGCATAAGCAACTCCAATTCCAGCTCTGTTAAATTGAGGATTAATCAACGCCTTTTCAGCCACTTTCTCATTGCGCCACCCTGAAAATGTTTGTGCAAAATTTACATATCCTGCACTTGTTCGAATTTGTGCAACGCCTTTTGGTTTTTTAGGACTAACACCAGTTGCAGCATATTGATTAGCTAATTTTTGCGCCTTTTCATTAAGGTCAGCATCAAGAGAAAGACGTGCTACGCCTTTTGTTGTTCTTAAATGATTGATGATGGCAATAGAATCAGAGCGATTTAACTGCGCCCCTGCAACATCCATTCGATCGCTAAGACCAGGGGAAAGTGGAATTGTGGGGGTACACGCACCAAGAAAGACTAAAAAAGCTGTAACAATTAGCAAACGCATAGGTTATTTCCTTTTATGACTTGAAGAAACTTAAATAGATTTATATCATATATTTTCATTTAGCACACATATTTTGGAGAAAATAACATGAAATTCAAAGCACTTGGTAGTTCCGATATTATGGTGTCAAAAATTTGTCTTGGAACTATGACTTGGGGCGAGCAAAATTCTGAACAAGACGCACATGAACAAATAGAATTAGCACTTGAAAAAGATATTAATTTTATGGATACGGCCGAGCTTTACGCCGTTCCGCCAAAACAAGAAACGCAAGGGCTTACAGAAAAATATATTGGCACATGGTTCAAAAAAACTGGGCAGCGTGACAAATGGATTTTGGCAACTAAAATAACAGGGGCGGGCTTTGATTATGTTCGAAATGGCGCTCCAATTACTCCAAAAAATATTCGCCTAGCACTTGAGGGAAGTCTTCAACGTTTGCAAACAGATTATGTCGATCTCTATCAGCTTCATTGGCCAAATCGAGGGGCTTATCACTTTCACAATTCATGGGATTATGATCCATCAAAGCAAGATAAGGGCAAGGTCATTGAAGAAATGCACGCAAATCTTGAAACCCTTAATGACTTAATTAAAGAGGGTAAAATCCGCACTATTGGGCTTTCAAATGAAACTTGTTGGGGCACTGCTAAATATCTAGAACTAGCTACAAAACATAATTTAGCACGCTTTGTAAGCATACAAAATGAATACTCATTATTGCAACGAAATTATGATTTAGATTTAGCCGAATTAAGCCATCAAGAAAATGTTGGCCTATTAGCTTGGTCGCCATTAGCTTCTGGAATTTTAAGTGGAAAATATCTTGATGGCGCTTGTCCAAAAGGCTCACGTGGCGATATCTCGGGTGATTTTTGGCGCTTAAATGAATATACTGAACCAGCCGTTCGTGCCTATGTTAATTTAGCAAAGGATAATAATATTGACCCCAACCAAATGGCACTTGCCTACTGCCTAACAAAACCATTTATGAATTCGCTAATAATTGGCGCAACAACAATCGAGCAACTTAAAACTAATATCGCCAGTATTGATATTAAATTGAGCGATGAGATTATTAATTCTATTGAGCAAATTCATCGGAGATATCCAAGAACTTATTAATCCTCAACAATTATTTGCCCATCATCTATTTTTAGATGCATAGCTTTTTTGCCAAGTGCTGAAAAAAATATCTTATCAGTGCCACTCATAAAGCATTGCGTTTCAAGCTCATCTAAGCTTAAAAACAATGCTTCACGTCTTTTTATATCAAGATGCGCCCCAATTTCATCAAGCAATAAAATTGGCGTAATGCCTGTCATTTTTTTCACCAATCTTGCATGAGAAAGCACTAAGCCAATAAGCAAGGCTTTTTGCTCACCTGTTGAGCAAAGCGCCGCTGGCATTGATTTTTGTTTATGAGTTACCAAAAAATCTACTCGGTGCGGGCCAAGCAATGTGCGCTTAGCTGCACGATCAATATTTCTTGAATGTTTCCAATATTTAATTAATTCAAACTCCAAAGCACTTGAAGAATTTGGCTCATGCCCATCTTCAAATAAAGCACTAAGCGCTAAATGACTATTTGGAAAAGCTAATTGGTCAATATTTTCATCTAAAAGCAGTTGCAAATGCCCTAAACAATCAATTCGTGAGAAATAAATCGCCCCCGCATATTGCGCCATTTGTGCTTCAATAGCATCAAGCCAAGCCTCATCCGCACCATTTTCAAGTAATTTATTGCGTGAGCGCACAGCTTTTTCATAAAAATTTAAAGTACTATTATGATCAGGAATTAATGTTGATACTAACCTATCAAAAAACCTGCGCCTTTCAGAGGCAGAACCACGAAATATACTATCCATATCAGGGCTAAGCCATAATAATCTAATATATTCACTCATATCTATAATGGATTTTGCATTAACACCATTTATACGAGCAATACGCCCATCTTGTTTGCCAAATGAGCCCGTACCCATATCAATAGGCCCATTTTGAGTATCAAGCGAAATAGCGATAGCCCAGTCATTATTATCATTTATGTGCAAATCATTTTTTAGCATATTAGAAAATGGCGCACGCCTTAGGCCACGCCCTGCACTAAACAGCGAAATAGCCTCTAAAAAATTGGTTTTTCCAGAGCCATTTGCCCCGCAAAGTACAATATGGCGCTGATCACAATCAAGCGCAGCATTTGCAAAATTGCGAAAATTAGTTAAGCGCACACGTGAAATATATCGTGTGGGAAAACACATGAGTTACACACGCATAGGCATCAAAACATAAAGAGCACTATCATTATCTTCTTCAAGAACTAGGGTGGGTGAGCCAGAATCATTAAACATAAAAATAATATTTTCTGAGCGAATTTGCGTAATTATATCTAATAAATAGCGAGCGTTAAAACCAATTTCAAAACCCTCATCACTAAACTCAACCCCAAGCTGTTCATTGGCCGTTCCATGATCGGGATTAGTAACAATAAGTTCAAGCTGCCCTTGATTTACAATTAGCTTAACCGCCCTGCCACCCCTATCAGAGGCAATAGTTGAAACCCTATCAACGGCGCTAGCAAAATCGTTCCGGCTAACCAGCATTTTTTTATCGTTATCTTTTGGCGTTACACGATCATAATCAGGAAACGTACCTTCGATTAATTTTGATAATAAAACCACATTATCAATAGAAAAACATATTTTACTATTTGAAACTTGAATTTTGACCTGCTCACTTGAGCCATCAAGCAATTTTTGTAATTCACTTACAGTTTTTCGTGGCACAATAATTCCAGCCATGCCAGATGAACCACTAGGTGCTACTATTTCTGCACGAGCCATTCTATGACCATCAGTTGCAACCGCACGCAAAATTTCTTCCCCCCCAGATGAAAGGGTGTGCATATAAATACCATTTAGATAATATCGGGTTTCTTCATTAGAAATAGCAAATTGCGTGCGCTCAATTAACTCACGTAAATCTTTGGCTTTCATTGTAAATTCATGATCAAATTCTTCTGCTTTTAGATTTGGGAAACTATCAGAATTAAGAACCGCAAGGCTAAATTTTGAGCGTCCCGAACTTATTGACATTTGCCCATCAACAACTTCTAACTCAACTTCTGAGCCGTCATTTAACTTACGAATAATTTCATAAAATGTATGAGCGGGAACTGTAGTTGATCCCTGCTCAATTATCATTGCAGAAATATGCTCGCTCACCTCAATATCAAGATCAGTTGCACGTAATTCAACATTTTTATCATCTGCTCTAATTAGCACATTAGCCAAAATAGGATAGGTGTTTCTTTTCTCAACAACACGATGAACATGAGAGAGAGATTTTAGAAGATGATTGCGTTCAATATTAACTTTCATGAATATATCTCAATAATTATAAATTTATAAGGGGTGCAACCTTAGCCATGAAAGCAAATATATGCAAACAAATATATGCAAATAGAATTACTCTTCAAGCATACGTTTAAGCAATTCAATTTCTTGCTCTAAATTCCCATCATCTTTCATTAATTGTTGCACTTTACGCACTGAGTGCAAAACCGTAGTATGATCTCGACCACCAAAGCGACGGCCAATTTCTGGCAATGAACGGGAGGTAAGAGATTTTGCCAGATACATAGCTATTTGCCTTGGACGCACAACATCACGTGATCGGCGGGGGGAAAGAATTTCATTTTTGGCAATTTTAAAATGTCGAGAGACAATTTTAAGAATATCATCAATATGCACACGACGAGTTTCTCTAGCACGAATTAAATCTGCTAAAGTTTTTTCAGCCAAAGGAACAGTAATTTGCTCGCCAGTTAGCTGGTTAGCAGCAACTAATCTATTCACTGCTCCATCAAGATCACGCCCATGCGATGCAACTGAATGAGCAATATAATCAAGCACTGGTTCGGGAAAGTGAACTCCTGCAAATCGAGCGGTTGCTTGTTCTGCTCGTTTGGCAACAATCGCTCGGCGCAAATCATGATCAAACGAAGAAATTGGAACAACTAGTCCACCCGATAGGCGAGATTTAACCCTCTCATCAAGCATATCAAGATCTCTTGGGGGCGCATCACCTGCAACCACAACTTGCTTAGCACCAGTTAATAAAGCGGAAAGCGTGTGGCCAAATTCTGTCGCCGATTTACCCTGCAAAAATTGCATATCGTCAATTAACAGCAGATCAATATTACGCAACCAGTCCTTAAACCCAATCGCTGATTGACGTTGAACAGCGGTTATAAAATGATACATAAAATGATCGGCGGTAAGATAAACTATGTTTTTAGAACTATCATTTGCACCCGCTGCCCATGCAATAGCGCTTAGCAGGTGCGATTTTCCAAGCCCAACACTTGAATGGATATAAACAGGATTAAACGTAACACTATTATTTGCAGCTGCATGAGCCACTTGCTTTGCAACCCCAAAGGCAATTTCATTTGGTCTGCCAACTACAAAATTTTCAAATGTCATTTTCCTATCAAGCGCACTACCTGAAAGCGCATCAGGACGTGCAGGCTTTGCTGGAATGGCAGGCATTGCTACATAATGTTTATTATTATCTAAGCTCTTTTCTTCTTCAGATATTACTGGCGTTAAACGAGGGCGAGCCTGCCCATTTATACGAACTGTGAAATGTAATTGTGTAATATTTTTTTCTTCAACCTGAAAGCTTTCTAAAATACGCTCTTTATAATTGGATTGTACCCATGAGCATAAAAACCTAGTTGGAACAGAAAGGTGCGCGAGATCATCAACAATTTCTTCAAGTTCAATACGGGCAAACCATGATGTAAAAACATCCTCCCCAACAGAAGAGCGCAATATAGTGCGGACACGTGTCCATAATTTTGAGTTTGATTGCTCAATTTTACGAGCCAATGCCGCCTGCTTTTGTTTTTGCTTTGCGCTTTGCTCTACCGGCTGTTTCATATTAACTTGTTCCGATCCTGCAAAAATATTCTGATCCATTCTGTCTTGCCCCTTCAAATAAACTTAAATTAAAAAATTGCTTATATTTGTTAGCTTTTATATTCTTTTGGTTTTTGCTCCGCTACATATTGAATTACTAATATTACTGCAAAAAACCTCAAAACACTCACTTACTTCTTACAAACCACCTACAAATTCCTCTCAAAACCCAATTACAAAATCTAACGGCACCATTATCTTCCCGCCAAAGAAAACACTTGCGCACCAAAAAACACTTGCGCACCAAAAAACACTTGCGCACCAAAGAATACTTGCGCACCAAATAAAATACTTGCACAAAAAACACTTACTTCCCAAAAATATTTGCCCTTTGAAGAACTAACATTAACGAGAGATATTAATAATATCAATGTGCTTTGAGGTCATAAAGTTACAAATATGGGCTTGACTCTAAAATTATGAAATTTGGCAGATTTTATAAAAATTCTGAAATAAATTAACATGTTGTGACTCATAGATGAATCAGAGAATTGCCTAAAAACTAAGCACCTCTTATTTAAAATAAAAATTAAATTTTTTTGAGTTTAACGCTGTTTTATCTTAGAGAATAGGAAATATTGCCAAATTAGATTTATAATAAAATTAGTTTGAGCAATTAGCCAGTTCATGTAGTAATATTTCATAAATAAATTTGTTAAATCAAATAAAGTTGCAAATATGAATAATTCAACAATAGATAAAGAAGAAATTGCCCGCTTTAGCGCTATTGCTAAAGAATGGTGGGACCCAAACGGTAAATTTAGACCATTACATAAATTCAACCCCGTGCGCCTTGCCTATATAAGAGAAAACCTAATTGAACATTTTTCCCTTGATGGCACTAAACCCCAACCGCTTGCTGGCTTAGAAATAGTTGATATTGGTTGTGGGGGTGGGCTTTTATGTGAGCCGTTAAAGCGACTTGGGGCAAATATTACTGGCATTGATGCCGCTAAGAGAAACATCCAAATTGCCAAAGCTCATGCCAAAGAAAGCGGCCTTAAGATAGATTATCAAACAACAAGCGCAGAAGAGCTTGCAGATAGCGGCATAGAATTTGATGTGGTTTTAAACATGGAAGTGGTGGAGCATGTAAATAATGTACCGCTTTTTCTTAAATCTTGCGCAAAATTAGTCAAGCCAAATGGCTTAATGCTGGTTTCAACTATTAATAGAACCGCCAAAGCATTTGCCTTAGCTATAGTTGGCGCTGAATATGTTCTTAATTGGTTGCCAAAGGGCACGCATTCTTATGATAAGTTTTTAACTCCAGAAGAGATTAGTAAAATGGTGGAGCGTGAAAATATGGCGATAATTGATAGGTGTGGCGTGACATTCTCGCCATTAAAAGATCAATGGCGTCGATCTCGTGATATGTCAGTTAATTATATGTTGTTGGCAAAAAAGAATAAATAATTAGTGCGACATTTTTTGTAAAGGATTAATTATGCTCTTCTGGCAAGGTTGGTAGTGGTAAAAAATCAATACCATCTTCAACTAAAGAAGAAATTTCTTCTTTTGTAGCCTCGCCATAAATTTTACGGGACGCAATTTGTTGATCATGAATTTTCCGGGCTTCTAAAGCAAAGTTTTCTCCAACATAATCAGCTTCTTTTGTAACTACATCACGAAGGTTTTTTATAGCGGCACGAAGCTCATCTTGTTGTGGATGCCCTGCAGCAAGAGCTATTTTATCACTTTTACTTACTATAGGATTTATTGGATCGATAAAATTTTCTTCATTGCTTTTTTTGCCTGCATGAGAAATAGCAGGTGCCATAAGAGCTTTTTTTACATCGCCAGATGAGCAAAGCGGGCAAGACACTATACCCATTTCACTTTGCTGCGCATAAGTTTGGCTATTTCGAAACCAAGCTTCAAATTTGTGGTTGTTCTCGCAGATAAGTGAATATTGTATCACAATAAATTCCCAACTCTATTTATGCGCATATTGGCACATTTTAGTTAACGCTTAACAAAAATCTACATTATTTTTGATTGTAAGTAAATTGCAGGTATAAGTTCCCTTAACTCTTGCACTTCGTCAAGTATAATCTCAGAAACAATGAACCCTTTGCCTTCGTTTTTAAGGCTACTAATTATTTCACCCCAAGGATCTATAATCATCGAATGCCCATAAGTTTTACGGCCATTTTCATGTTCTCCACTTTGCGCTGCGGCAATAATGAATGAGCCAGTTTCAATCGCTCTGGCGCGCAATAATATTTCCCAATGCGCCTTTCCTGTTGGCACGGTGAAAGCTGCTGGAACTGCAATAATTTGCGCTCCCTTTATTTGCTCACCCTGCATTTGGCCTTTGCTATTTTGAGTTGAGCCTTGCGCTAATTTTCTAAATAGTGAGGCAAAACGCAAATCATAACAAATTGAAAAACCAATATTAAAATTATCGCACTTAGCTATAACCGCCCTATTGCCCCCCTGATAATAATCGCTTTCTCTATATGGTTTTTCATTTGGCGGATTGGCATCAAATAAATGGATTTTATCATAATAATCAACCATATCACCCTTAGGAGAAAACAAAATTGAGCGATTAGCAAATTGCCCATTTTCAAGCTTTATAGCCATAGATCCAATATGAAGAAATATTTGATATTTTTTTGCAATCCTAGCGCATGTAGCAATGTCAGCATTATTTTCATACGGCTTGGCAATTTTTTCTAATTGCTGCAAATTCCCAGCATAGGCAAGTGACATTTCAGGGGTCAAAATATAAGTTGCCCCAGCATTCGCTGCTTTTTTCACCAAACCCTCTATTGAGTTCAAATTATCGCTAACATTTAGGCTTGAGCATAATTGAATAGCCGCAATTTTGGTGTTGGAACTCATTTTTCCTATACTCGCATTTTCTCTATACTCGCATTTTCTCTAATAAAGGCTCAAGTCTATTTTTCCTATCAAGCTCCGCCAAATCATCAAACCCACCAATATGCGTTTCACCAAAGAATATTTGCGGCACAGAACGCCGCCCACCAGCACGTTCCATCATTTTTTCTCTCACCGTAGGATTAACCACCGATATTTCAACAAATTCAATATTTTTCTCATTTAATAAGTTTTTTGCTGCATGACAATATGGACATGTAGGGGTAGTATAAATTTGAACTTTAGGCATATTCTTCTCATTTGTTGTTAATATTTTCAACGGTAATAGATATTTTTAATACCTAAAACAAGTGGCTAATATTCAAAAGCACTATAGAAGGCTCTGCGAAACTATAGTGATATTTATTTTGGAGATAATTTAATAGATATTTTCCTTAAAATTAGCACAATATCGCGTATATTTTGCTGATTTTAAGGGATATAGATATAAATTATCTCCTAAAGAAATGTTGCTATAGTTTCGCAGAGCCTTCTATATATCAGCAACCACTCTAGCAAAGCTAATAACATCAATTCTTTTAACTCCTATTTTTCTAAGTGCTTGTGCCACCTCATTTAATGTTGCCCCCGTTGTAATAACATCATCAACAATTATCACCCGCCTATTCTTAATAATATCACTTGCATTTTTAACAGCTTCAAAAGCATCAATAACATTTTTTTTGCGATCCAAACCACTTAGCCCAACTTGACGTTTAGTGCGCTTAATTCGCTTCACCAACATTATTTCCATATCTAATTGGCAAATAGTTGCCAATTTACGTGCAATTTCGGTTGCCTGATTATAGCGTCTTGACCATTGCCTAGTCCAATGTAGGGGCACTGGAATAAGAACTGGCTTATCCTCAGAAGTAGAAGCAAGGACTGGAGCAAGAATATTAGCCATTAAACGAGCACAAAACCTTGCCAATTCTGGCCTATCCCCATATTTTAACGTAGATATTATTGAAAGCGATATATCAGAATAAATAAAGGCCGAGCGTGCCCTATCAAATATTGGTGGGTTAGCAATCGCTTGAACGCAAAGCGCATCTGGCCCCAAATCAACAGCAAATGGCAGACCAAGTACAGGACAAAAAGGCTCATTAATTGCTCTTAAGTGCCCCCAACAAGTTGCGCACAAAGATTGCGCCTCGACTATTGGCTCATAACAATGAATACAAATGGGAGGATAAAGAAACCCTATTGCTTGATTTTTAACTTTAGCAGGTATTTTTTTCCAACTATTTATATCTTGTACTTTGACATGAAGTGTAGAATTTTGCATATATATTTCTTGCACAATTTGCTAAAAATTAAAACGCTATAAAGATTTATTTTCATGAAAACTCAAAAATCAAATAATATAACAAAGGTATTTGATAGAGATATTATTGCTAATCGCTTAGAAAAAAATGCAAGCACAAAAATCGATTTCGTAAGTAAATTAGTAAATGATGATTTATTAGAGAGATTAAAACTAATAAAACGCAATTTCAAAAATGCTATTATCATAGGCCCAATAGAGCAAAACCTACCACGCACAGCAAATTCTGCAACAGATGAAATTTCCTTCACCCGCTTTGCAACTCTCAAAAGCTTGAATAAGCAAAATTTACTTCATGCAGAAAATCTATTTTTCCCAAAAAACAATTATGATTTAATAATCTCGCTGCTTGATTTGCAAATAGTAAATAATGTTCCAAGCTATTTGCAAAATATCCATAAATATCTTGCCCCAGACGGGCTTATGATTTCAGCGCTAATTGGCGCAAATTCTCTTATTGAATTACGAAGCGCTTGGCTTGAAGCCGAAAGCGAAATCTATGGCGGGGCAACCACCCGAATTGCCCCCTTCATTGATATAAAACAAGCGGGAACTCTCTTGCAACATAGCGGCTTTACTTTGCCAGTAATTGATATTGAACATTATGAAATAACCTATGCTTCACCCATTGCACTAATGAAGGAGCTAAAAAATCTTAGCGCCAGTAACCCGCTTTTTGAACGTCCAACAAAACCAGTAACAAAGGCTCTATTAGCAACAGCTGTTGAAAAATATAATAATTTGGCCAGCAATGAAAACAATCGCATCAGAGCAACGTTGGATATCCTATGGCTAAGTGGCTGGGCGCAACATGCTAGCCAGCAAAAACCACTACGCCCAGGGAGTGCAAAAATCAGCCTATCAAAAATATTATAAAATCAACCCAATATTGCCAAAGCTGCTGCGACAACAGCTTTCACCTTATTTGAAACATCTTCATATAGGCCAGCATTTTCATCACCAAGAAAGGTTGCAGCTACAATAATTCCAACAGCAATAAGCGCAGCAATTAAACCATATTCAATCGCCGTTGCGCCTTTTTGGTCTTTTATAAATTTTATCTTTGAGAATGGTTTTATTTTCACAATAAATCACGCAAGGGCGCAATGAGAGGGATATCTGCTTTTATCATGTCATAATCACGCAATCGATTAGCCCTAACCCATTTTAATTCAATATGCTCAAGCGCCTCTGGCTCTCCTTGCCATTTGCGACAGACATAAAGTGGCATTAAAAGATGAAAATTATCATAAGCGTGCGAGATAAAACTTAAAGGGGCTAAACATGCACTTTGGGTTTCTACGTTTAATTCTTCTTTTAATTCACGAATAATTGCTTCTTCAGGAATTTCGCCATGCTCGATTTTCCCCCCCGGAAACTCCCACAAGCCACCGTTTAAGCCGCCCATTTTCCGTTGAGCAATTAGCACCCTTCTATCTCTATCAATTAATGCACAAGCAACAACAATTACTAGATTTTTCATTATAGAAGGCTCTTCAAAAGTGTAGTGATATTTATTTTGGAGATAGTTTAATAGATATTTTCCCTTAAGAATATCACAATATTGTTGATATTTTGCTATTTTTAAGGGAAATAGATGTAAACTAGCTCCCTAAAGAAATGTTGCTACACTTTTGAAGAGCCTTCTATAACCTAAACCCTAACTACGATAATCAGCATTTATAGAAATATAACCATGTGTTAAATCACTAGCATAAATTGTTGCAAGTTCTTCACCGACCCCAACATTTACATTGATGAATATTTCTGGGCTTTTCATATATTTTGACAATGTTTCTTCGCAATAATCATTTGCACGCTCACCATCAATCGCCACCCTATGCTCACCAAAATCAATAGAAATCCTATCTCGATTTGCAGGCTCTCCTGCCTTGCCTATTGCCATCACTATGCGCCCCCAATTAGCATCCTCCCCTGCAATAGCAGTTTTTACCAATGGCGAATTTCCTATTGAAAAGGCAATTTTTTTAGCGCTTTGCTTGCTCTGAGCGCCACTAACGCTAATTTTCATTAATTTGCTAATGCCCTCACCATCTTTAACCACCTGCAAGGCTAAATCAAACATTACCCGTTCAAGCGCCGCACCAAATAAAGCTAAGCGTTTATCATTCATATCAATAATAGGCAAAACGCCTTTTTCTTGCGCTCTGCCTGTTGCAAAAACCATCAAACTATCAGAAGTTGAAGTATCGCTATCAACGCTTATTGCGTTAAAACTATCGCCCACATATTGCTCAAGCAGATTTTGCAAAATAGGTTTTGCTATAGGCATATCGGTAAAAATAAAAGAAAGCATTGTTGCCATATCGGGCGCAATCATTCCTGATCCTTTAGCAATACCCGCAATAATTATTTCAACGCCATCAATATTTAATTTCTCAAAATTAGCTTTGGGATAAGTATCGGTAGTCATTATCGCTTTTGCAGCATTGAGCAAATTAGTAGGTTTTAAGCGCTTTTTACAATCTTTAAGCACAGGAATAAATTTACTTGCATCAAGCGCTTCACCAATAACCCCAGTTGAAGCCAAAAATACTTCATCAATATCGCAATCAACAATATCTGCGCTAATTTGCGCACTAAGCCTAACCGCTTGTTTGCCCTTCATGCCAGTAAAAGCATTGGCATTACCCGAATTTACCAACAGAACACGTGCATCATTGCTCAAATGCTCCCTACACCATTCAACTGCCGCTGATGGGCATTTTGATTTAGTAAAAACTCCAGCAACTACTGTATTAGAGCAAAACTCAATCAATAGGACATCGTCACGCCCATGATATTTTATTCCCCCCTCACCAGTTGCAAATTGCACACCAGAAACTTCTGGCACATCAGACAAATTTGTTGGGGTAAATGGCGAGGGCTTCATGTCGTATATATACTTTTTAATTGTTAGCTTTTTCTTGTACTAAAATTTGCGCTGCAATATTGGGATCAGTAATTTCAATATTTGCTTGGTCTTTAAGTTGTTTTATTTCTTCATTAAACAATTCAATTAACATTTGTTGTTGTAATTGCGTTTGCATTTGCTCAAAACTTGGCGGTGCGCTCATTCTTTTATCTTCAAGCTTAATAATATGCCAGCCAAAATCTGTTTTAATTGGCTCGCTCATTTGTCCAACTCCTAATTGCTTGACACCCTCTTCAAATGGAGGTGTCATAACATTTGCTCTAAAATAACCCAAATCGCCACCATTTTGTGCGCTCATACTATCTGATGAATATTCTAATGCCGCATTTTCAAACCCTTTGCCCGCTTTAATCTCATTAATAATTCTTTGTGCATCGTCAATACTTGCAACTAAAATATGACGTGCCCGCCATTCCTGAATTGGCTCAAAATCTGCGACCAATTCACTATAATACTTCCTCACAGCCTCATCAGTAATTTTTGGGCCAATATTATCAGTGAAATATGCTCGCCTTAGAGCCCTATTCTCAAGATAGTTTAACCTTATTTGATAGGCCTCTGTGTTTTGCATTTTTGCCTTTTTGGCCGCTTGCGCCAAAACTTTCATATCTATCAATACCGAAATAAGAAAAGCTCTTTGTTGCTCTGCTGGAATATTTACTAGTTCTTGCCCCCAATCTTCTGCTGCAAACCCTAAATCTGCCTCTATTATTTCTTCACCGCCAACTTTAGCTACAACATCTTTTGGGAACATATCTACTTGTTGTGCAAATGATGGGCTTACAAATAACAACAAAGCCAACATTATAAAAAACATAGAAAAACCTATGTTCTTTACGTTTGGAAGGGTCACAGTTTTAGCAGTAATATTTTTTATCATTTTATATTTTCCAAATAGATTTATTCCAAATATTGATTTATTGATATCGTACTCTTATAAAAGAAGCGAGTATTAATTAATTATAGCAATTTTTGTGCAAATATAATAAATAACATTTTATTGACAAGACAATGCACCACTCTTACATCTCACATAAATATATAGATTAAGGATATTTATAATTATGGTCTTAGCAACAATTGCTAAACGCCTATTTGGCTCAGCAAATGACAAACGCATTAAAAGCTTTCAACCAAAAGTTGATGCCATAAATGCCCTAGAAACAGAATTTGAAAAGCTTTCTGATAAGGAGCTGGCAGGTAAAACAATAGATTTTCGTAAGCAATTAGCTGAGGGGACAAAATTAGACGATTTATTAGTACCAGCTTTTGCAACCGTTAGAGAAGCGGCTAAAAGAACATTAGGTCAGCGCCATTATGATGTGCAGCTAGTTGGCGGCATGGTTCTTAATGAGCGTGCTATTGCTGAAATGCGCACAGGCGAAGGAAAAACCCTAGCCTCCACCCTTCCCGTCTATCTCAATGCACTTAGCGATAAAGGCGTACATATCGTTACAGTAAATGATTATTTGGCCGAGCGTGATGCAAAATGGATGGGCGAAATTTATAATTTTCTTGGGCTAAGCGTTGGCACTATTGTGCAAGAAACCACAGATGAAGACAGAAAAGCTGCCTATGCTGCTGATGTAACTTATGGCACAAACAATCAATTTGGCTTTGATTATTTACGTGATAATATGAAATATGCACGAGATCAAATGGTGCAACGTGGGCACGCATACGCCATTGTTGACGAAGTTGATTCTATTTTAATTGATGAAGCACGCACCCCACTTATTATTTCTGGCCCTTCAGAAGATAAATCTGATTTTTATGAAACAGTAGATAAAATTGTTCCCATTATACAAGAGGGCGATTTTGAACTTGATGAAAAACATCGTAGCGCAACTTTTACCGATCAAGGCATTGAGCGCTTAGAAGAGAACCTATCAAAATCAGGTCTTATGAAGGGTGAGAGCCTGTTTGACATCGAAAATGTCACGCTTGTGCACCACCTAAATTGCGCCCTACGTGCCCATAAATTATTCCAAAAAGATAAAGATTATATCGTACAAAATAATGAAGTAGTAATCATTGACGAATTTACTGGTCGCATGATGCCCGGCCGTCGTTATTCAGAAGGCTTGCACCAAGCACTAGAAGCCAAAGAAGGCGCAGACATTCAAGCTGAAAACCAAACTTTAGCCTCGATTACCTTCCAAAATTATTTTCGCCTTTATAAAAAACTAGCTGGCATGACAGGAACTGCTGATACTGAGGCTGAAGAATTTGGCGATATTTATGGGCTTGTAGTTATCACCGTACCAACCAATAAAGACATTACTCGCATTGATGAAGATGATGCGATTTTTAGAACCTCAAATGAAAAATTTGAAGCTATTTCAGAGTTAGTATTAGAAGCACAAAAAAAACAGCAACCTGTGCTTGTTGGCACAACTTCTATTGAAAAATCAGAAGGCTTAGCCGATATCTTAACAAAAAAGGGCGCTAAAAATATCAAAGTCTTAAACGCTCGCCATCACGAACAAGAAGCGCAAATTATCGCCGAGGCTGGAATGCCAAGCGCTGTAACCATTGCAACCAATATGGCAGGACGTGGCACCGATATTTAACTTGGCGGCAATGTCGATATGCTTATTTCAATGATTGATGAAGATTTAAGCGAAAGCAAAAGACAAAAAGAAATAGAAAAAATTAAAGCCCAAGTTGAAGCAGATAAACAACGAGCAATTAAAGCTGGCGGGCTTTATGTTATTGGCACAGAGCGCCATGAAAGTCGCCGTATTGATAATCAGTTACGGGGTCGCTCAGGACGACAAGGTGATCCAGGATTATCAAAATTCTACCTCTCATTACAAGATGATCTCATGCGCATTTTCCCGATTGAAAAAATGGACAGTATGTTAGAAAAACTTGGCCTTGAGGAGGGCGAAAGCATTACCCACCCTTGGGTAACCAAGGCGATTGAGCGTGCGCAGGCAAAAGTTGAAGCCCGCAATTTTGATATTCGCAAAAACATTCTCAAATATGATGATGTAATGAACGATCAAAGAAAAGTTATCTTTGAGCAACGTCTTGAACTTATGGACGATGATAATGTTTCTGAAACCATTGCCGACATGCGCCATGATGTTGTCGAATCTATTGCGCATAAAGCAATGCCAGCCCGCTCATATCCCGAGCAATGGAATATTGAGCAATTACAAGAGGCGGCTAAAACCTATCTAGGTATAGATGCCCCAATTAAAGATTGGGCAGGGGAAGAGGGCATTGAGCAAGAAATTATTATTGAACGCCTAAAAGATGAAGCTGATACTCTAATGGCACAAAAAACTACTTCTTTTACACCCGATATTATGCGCCAAGTTGAAAAATCTATTCTTTTACAATCAATAGATGGCTTGTGGCGTGAGCATCTTTCAACTCTTGATCATTTAGCAAAAGTTGTTGGCTGGCGAGGCCTAGCACAACGTGATCCACTAAATGAATATAAACAAGAAGCATACGAGTTATTTGATAGTTTACTCACCAACATGCGTGAACTTGTAACAACTCAACTAAGCCATGTTATATTGCAACCACCCGAGCCAGAAGTGCCCGAAGCACTAAAGCAAATGCACCAAAACCCACAAACTGGCGAAAACGAAATGGATCAATTTAGCTCTATTGTGCTAAGTGAAGAGCAAACTCGTGATATTCGGCGTAACGATACATGCCCCTGTGGTTCAGGCAAAAAATACAAACGCTGTCATGGGAAGTATTAGAGTAGGTATTAGATTTGCTTGTTAAGGCTTCATATTGCTAAGTCTCAAGAAAGTTTTTTAGCTTTGTCTTTGGTCTCTTCACCGCTTTTATGCTTGAACCCCCACCGCTCTTTATGTTTAAACCCCCACCCCTAACCCCTCCCCGCAAGGAGGAGGGGAATAATATCTATATTTTTTTACCTAACAAAAAGGCGAGCACTGCCTGCTCCCTCCCCCTTGCGGGGAGGGCTGGGGTGGGGGTTTGAGAAAAAATGGGTAGGAGTTAGAATGCGATGAGAACTAAACATAAAAACAAAACAATCATTATTACCCATATTCAATTTTGCTTCTTTGCCAAGCGAAAATATAAAACTATCGTCACTAACCCCAAAATAAACACAGGCGGAACAACCAGCCATAATATTTTTACTATTTCCG
Organism: Alphaproteobacteria bacterium; assembly: GCA_024280655.1. Lineage (GTDB taxonomy): Bacteria > Pseudomonadota > Alphaproteobacteria > Rhizobiales > Devosiaceae > S141-66. The sequence goes on from JAJRPR010000107.1 coordinate 23,925, forward strand.
AAAACGATTGATAAGTATCAAATAAATCTGACCAAAAACTATAATTTTCCACTTATTAACTCCCATTTACCCTAAGAAAACGGCTACCAGTTTGTCAAAATGACCTCTGGCAGCTGGGGAGTTAGTAAATCGCCGCTAGACGACTGCAATAACCTTTAAGCCCTCCTTTTTACGGGGTAAGCTCTGAGCATTCGTCATTACCTCCCCGACTATAAATGGCGGGGGTGTCGGGGTCGGGAGCGATAGCGACCAACGGCGACAAGAAAAAATTGAGAAGGCATCATTACGGTTGATACCAACCGCTATTTGAGAGGTTACTAAACCCCGAGATTAGCAAAGGCTAACCTTAGGTAATATTCTATATAAAAACTAAATAAAATCAAACAACTATTTTGCGATATAACTCAAAAGATGTTCTGTGGAGAAAAGCTCATTAGCTTCTTTTAGCTTAGGGCGAGCAATCATAAAAATATCCATACCTAAATTTAGCGCCGCCTCTATTTTTGCTTTTGTCTGCTTAGAGCCAGAATTTTTACTCAAAAGATGCGTAATTTTATGTTGCTTCATAACAGCAAGTTCATCGCTCACTTCATATGGCGGATGAGAAAGAATAATAGTACAATTTTGCGGCAATGTAATTTTAGGCACTTCAATGAGGCGTACTAAAAACTTACAATCAGGACGCTTCTCTAATTCCTCTAACCCCTTATGACCCGTACTAATAAAGCAGGTTACATTTTGAGGTAATTGCTTAATTGCTTGCGCAACATTTTCAAATTCTTGCCAGTCATTTTCATTGTTTTTGTGCCAAAGGGGGCGCTTAAAACGTAATAATGATTTTTGAGATAAACTAGCAGCATCAACAAGTTGATTTGAGATATTTTGTGCATAAGGGTGCGTTATATCAATTATTAAATCAATATTTTCTTGGCTTAAAAACTCAGCTATTTTTTCTGCACCACCAAAGCCACCAATACGCACCTGCCCATATTTTGGTAATTTAGGGTTTTGAGTTCTGCCAGCCAAACTCAATATAATTTCATGCCCCTCTTCACCCAATATATTAGCAAATTCTATTGCTTCTCTTGTGCCACCAAAAATTAGTATTTTCATTATCTTAGTCCTGCTATTTGATTGCAAACCACCACTGCTTTTTATGCTTATTCCCCCACGGCTCTTGTTCTTATCCCCACCACTCTCTATCCTAAACCCCCACCCCTAGCCCCTCCCCGCAAGGGGGAGGGGGACTTGATATTATGTGAAATCTCTCTTCTTTATTCCCTCCCCCTTGCGGGGAGGGATGCCGACAGGCAGGGTGGGGGCAGGTAAGGTGGGAGTAAGAGAAAAGCCAACAATCTCACCAGAGCGATTTGTAATTAAAACATCAAGCCCTATATCATCATTCTTCAACATTTTTTGCGCCTCATATTGCGCCATTTGAGCAACTAGTTTTGCTAATAGTAAATTCGCCGCTTCGCTTAATTCTAGCACTTGTTTTCCTGTGTTCGCCTCTAAAACCTCTTGCACTAATTTTTCATTTGCCCCTAATTGTTTTACTAATTTTGCTAAAAATTCAAAATCAACCTCAGAGCGCTTTGAATGAAGATCCATTGCACCATTTGCTAATTTTGAAATTTTTGCAAATCCCCCAATAATAGAAATCCTATCAACAGGGTTTTTACGTAAAAATTTAAGCGTGCCACCAACAAAATCACCCATTTCAATATAAGCAATATCTGGATAGTTAAATTTTTCCTTGGCGGCATTCTCTGAAACATTACCAGTTGCACAAATTATATGCCCTATGCCATTTGCTTTAGCAACATTTATGCCTGAGTGAATTGAGCTAATCCATGCCGAGCAAGAATATGGCACAACAATTCCGCTCGTACCAAGAATAGAAAGCCCTCCCAAAATACCAAGTCTTGGGTTGAGGGTTTTTTTTGCTAACCTTTTGCCATTTGGCACCGATATTTCAACATTAAAATCTGGCGCAACCTTATATCTTTTGCAAAATTGCGCAATTTCTTGCTCCATCATTTGGCGTGGTACAGGGTTAATCGCCGCTTGCCCAATTTCAAGCATTAGACCAGCTTTTGTAATTGTACCAACGCCCTTCCCTGCACTAAAACTAATACCAGCGCCGTTTTTTGCGTGCGAAATTTTGGCAATGATAAGCGCCCCATGCGTAATATCAGGATCGTCCCCTGCATCCTTAATTATGCCAGTTTTAGCAAAATTCTCCTTTGATAGCTCTTGTGATTCTCGCTCTACCTTAAAACTCACCTTTTGCCCTTTAGGCAAAATAATTGTCACAGGATCTAAAAATTCACCATTAATAAGCGCATTAAGCGCAGATTTTGTTGCACCCGTTGCACAAGCACCAGTTGTAAAACCCCTTTTAAGAGGTTTTTTGCCCTGCTTGCTAATTTGTGCTTTCTCATTCATGGCAATAATATATAGTTTTAACTTAACAAACAAAAGGCTTTATAATTGACGAAGGGCATAATCATTGCAGCACCAAATTCTGGTTCAGGAAAAACTATAATTTCGCTTTCGCTCATTAGGGCGTTAAGCGATATGGGTTTAAAAATTGCACCAGCAAAATCAGGGCCTGATTATATTGATGGGCAATATCTCAGCCTTGCCGCAAATTCCTCTACTATCAACCTTGATGATTTTGCTTTTGGTGAAAAAGAACTTCGAGCTTTAAGTTATTCGCAAGCAAAG
>JAJRPR010000108.1 GCA_024280655.1 Alphaproteobacteria bacterium
GCCACCCCGTTTGATCCTTCCTCAAGCGGACAATTTACAATATTTCCAACTCCCTCCTCTTCTAATTTGCCAGTACCAGGAAAAATATCCATTTGATGGCTTGAGGCATAAAACACATTTTTATCTTGCTTAAAAATATCCTCAGTCCCATTGCCATGATGCACATCAAAATCAATTATTGCTACCCTATCAGCACCATGTTTTCGAATTGCTTCACGAGCTACAATGGCGATATTATTTATAAGGCAAAACCCCATAGGCCTATCTATTTCTGCATGATGACCGGGAGGGCGAATTGCGCAAAAAACATTATGAACCTCACCCAAAATCCCCGCGTCGAGCGCTTGCAAGCCAGCACCAACCCCTGAGGAAATAGCGTCAAAAGAAGCGGCAGAAATAAATGTATCAGCATCAATATTACCAATACCTTCGGCTGGACGAGCATCACGAAGGATTTTTAGATAATTTTTACAATGCGCCAATTCAACAATTTCCAAATCTGTTTCAATGGCTTTTTGACGAATTAGATTATTAAAGCGAGGTTGAAAAAGCGCTTTTTCAATAGCTAAAAGTCGCTCGGGACGTTCTGGATGTCCTGATGGCACAAGATGATTTAAGCCTTGTGGGTGGCTAACTAATAATGTCGGCATATAAAAAGCCCTATTTGACAAACATATCTTTTCTTGACGTGCATTGCTTCACTTGTCAAATAGGTGAAATGAATAAAAATCTTATAGTGCCAAAAGATATAGGGCAAGCAGTAGATATTTTGCTAAGCGGCAAGGTCTGCGCCTTTGCAACTGAAACGGTTTATGGCTTGGGGGGCGATGCAACTAATGATGATGCTGTTTTGGCAATTTATGAAAGCAAAAACCGCCCCCGCTTTAATCCGCTAATTGTGCATTGTGCAGATATTGAGATGGCAAAGACACTGGTTGATTTTTCTCCATTGGCTTTAGAATTGGCAAATTTTTGGCCCGGCCCGCTTAGTTTAGTTTTGCCGCTAAAGAAAAGCGCAAGTATTTCTAGCCTAGTGAGCGCTGGGCTAAAGACTTTAGCAGTGCGAGTACCAGCGCACCCATTGGCAAGAGAGTTGATAAAAAAAACTGGCAAACCACTCGCCGCCCCCTCCGCCAACCCATCAGGCAAGCTTTCCCCAACCAGCGCTAAGCAAGTGATTAAGGCGTTTGGCGGCAAAATTCCTGTGCTTGATGGTGGGGCATGTGAGGCAGGATTAGAATCAACAATTATTGCTATTGATGGTGAAAAAATCGTGCAATTAAGAGCTGGAGCGCTGGCACGTGAAGATATTGAAAAGACTCTTAATAGAGAGATTTTAATAGCAAAAAAGGGAAGCGCAATCCTATCACCGGGCATGCTAAAAAGCCATTACGCACCGAAAGCAAAATTGCGCTTAAATGTAAATGAGCCAACTGGTGAGGGAGCATATTTAGCGTTTGGAAATGCGCAAGAATTTGCTGGTAAAATGCTAAATCTTTCCCCAAATAGCGATATTAAAGAGGCCGCAAAAAACCTGTTTGCTTTTTTGCATGAGCTTGATGAGGGAGGCACAAAATTAATAGAAGTTGCCCCAATTCCTCATGAGGGATTGGGCGAGGCAATTAATGATAGATTGCTGCGTGCTGTTGCGCCTAAGGGGTGAGATTGGTTATTGGTGTTAATTTTTTGACCCCGCCGCTCTTTATGCATACCCCCTCTCTTTATACATACCCCCACCCCTAACCCCTCCCCGCAAGGGGGAGGGGAAATTCTTTTTTGCCCTGGCTTTCACACGAAGAAGAGCTTCTCTTACTTCTCCCTCCCCCTTGCGGGGAGGGCTGGGGTGGGGGTGAAAATGACAACGGAATGAGTTATTTATTAAAATGTGATATTTTATTTCATGTTTTTTTATAAAATCGAAAGTCACAAATTTTCCCACCGCTAGCGATTGTTGTCGGTCGGTTAAAGCCAATATGCTTGTTGTCTTTGAGCGTGTCCGACCAATTATCATCCCAATCACACATCAATTTTGTTAATTCTGGTCTTGCGTTTCTGATAAAAAATTCATGAAATCCGCATTTTGATACTTGCGTATTAAGATAACTAGTTCTGTCTGTATCTAATTTGATAGAAAAGCTGTCCCCATATCCTGCAACTACTCCTTCCCCACAGTTTTTCACAATATAGCTGAATTTTTCTCGTGAAAAGAATAAGCCAATCTTAATAGAAAGAGATATAGATAGCCTTCCATTTGCTTTGAATGCTGCACTAGTGATTGATTTTGCTTGTTCCTCACCAACAATATCCGTGAGCATCTCAACCGATGAGAGAATATAACTAGTCAGTAATATATGAAATTGCGAAACTTCATCACTAATGTATGGCTGATTGAGAATGAATATTTCTTCACTTCTTGCCATAACAGATAGAACTATTTTTTTCGCATCTAACTGCTTATCACAGGTTTTTATTTCTTTTCGTAATAAGCGTAAAAATCCTTTTTCGGTGAATTTAGCCAGCATATCCCAAGGATATTTACTCTTGATTTTAATAATCATTATGTCTGCCCATTTTTATATAGCACTAATCCCGAACCTTATAAGGTTTATCATCACGCCAAAAGCGCATAAGGTTTTCAAGGTCAGGGTCGCCGCCCTTTGGCAATACGACACGTAAATTTACATAAAGATCACCCTCGCCATGCAATCCCTTGCCCTTTAGGCGCAAGGATTTACCAGTATCAACACCGGGGGGGAGGTTAAGTTCAACACTGCCTTTTAGAGTTGGAATACGCACTTTTGCGCCCAACACCGCTTCATAAAGCGTAATTGGTACATCAACCCTTAAATCAAAACCATCGGGCTTGAATTTTTTGTGTTTTTTGAACTTTACCAAAATAACTGCATCGCCAGCTCCGCCGTATGGAGATTGCTCGCCTTGCCCCTTCATGCGGATTTGTTGTCCATCTTTTACTTTTGCAGGTAATTTAACATCTAGATTTTTACCACCCGGTAATAGGACTTGAATAGTTGCACCTTCATTTGCTTGCTCAAGTGTAATATTGGCATTCGCCTTATAATCTTTTGCCTTACCAGTGCTTGCTCCAGCAGAAGCAAAACCACCAGCGCCTCCCGATGGGAAACCACTTGTTCTCGCCCCAGCTTGTGCGCCAGAAAAACCGCCCATAAATTCTTTTAATATATCTTCGGCATTAAATGCGCCACTTTGTGCGCCAGAAAAACCAGCAGGTCTTGCTCCTCCTCTTTGCGCCTGCCTAAAATCAAAACCACCCAATTTA
>JAJRPR010000109.1 GCA_024280655.1 Alphaproteobacteria bacterium
TGTATGTTTTACCCAGCCATTCCAAACATGAGGAATATCTAAAATTACAATCGGCACACTTTGCTGGCATAAATCAATAATATTTTCAAAGCTACGTTCACTAAAATCATAAGCCTTATCAAGATTACATGCCGCACTTAATAAATTAATATGCTTTGCAGCCTTTGACATAATACGATCAAGCTTAAGCCCATCTAATGTTTCACTAGCAAATAGTGCATCTGCTATTCCTGTTGATGGATCTTGATTAAAATTAAGCCCTGAAGTACCAAAAGCAATATCCATATCAAGTATTACCACATCTTGCTTAATGCTATTAGCTATTGCCCAAGCACTATTATGAGCAATAGTTGAAGAGCCTATTCCCCCTTTTGCTCCAATAAAGGCAATAGAGCGCCCAATAGGTTTTGCACCATCTGAAACAAATAATTCACTAATAGCACTAGCTAATGTTTTTGAGTTAACTGGTAAAACAAAATATTCTGCAACTCCAAAACTCTTTAACTCACGATAAAGAATAACATCATTTATATGACCCAAAACCAATAATTGCGTTCCAGAATCACACACTTCAGCCAATTTACTAAGAGAAGAAATAATTTCTTCTACCATCAAAGACGTCTCAATAATTATTAAGTTTGGAGTTGGGTTAGATTTATAAGTTTCAATAGCACCCTCAACTCCACCATTATGAGTGGTTAAAGCTACACGAGACATACGCCTGTCCTGTGTTAAATCTTCGATCATTTCAGCAGTATTTGAATGTTCACAAAATGCCTGAATAGTAATTCTAGGCACTAAACGCGCACCTGCTTGCATTTCTGAGGCATTTTGACTTAACTCATTATTTTGACCATCATTACTCATCAAATATCCCTTTTAATATAGCACTATATATTCTTATTCTTTGCAATTTAATCTAATACGAAACCAATAGAGCCTTGATAATTTCCATTATTGCCAGAGCCGACACCATAGAGTTTTTCGATACGCCCAAGAAATACTGCTTCAGCATCACCAGCAAATACCATTTTATCTGTTGGAAGATTAATAGGCCCTCCAGCAACTGCTAAAATAGGAGTTACCAAAATCAATAATTCAGTTTCAGATCTAATAAAATCTCTTGAGCGAAATAATGCGCCAAGTATTGGAAGATTGCCGATACCGGGCATAGAATTCATTTGTGCCCGAACCTTCTCTTCAATCAAACCAGCAATGGCCATTGTTGTCCCAGTTCTAAGTTCAACAGTTGTTTTTGCTTGACGTGAACGGGTTGCAGGAATTGTTATACCACCAGCATTAAAACCACCCTCAGTTGTAGGTTCAGAAACTTTAACATCAACCACTAAAGCAATAATTCCGTTAGATTTCACTGTCGGGGTAAATTTAAGATCAACACCAAATTCCTTAAACTCAAATAATATTTGACCATTATCAATACCAACAGGAACAGGAAACTCTCCACCAACAAGAAATTCGGCAGTTTGTCCCGATAATGCAGAAAGTGTTGGCTCAGCCAATGTTCTTAAAGCTCCACGCCTCTCAAGTGCACGTAACGTTGCACTAAGTGCTAGATTACCAATGCCAACAGAAGCAGAAACAGTATTTGGTGGAACAACATTTGAAGCCCCGCCAAGTGAGGGCACAGATATCATAGATGTCGATAATGAACCCGTGCCAAATGAACCACTTAAATTAATTCCTAATTGCTTAACTGTTTCACGGCCAACCTCAGCAATAGTAACCTTAAGCATGACTTGTTGCGCACCCTCAACCTTAATAATATTGGCAACATTAGCTTCTCCGCCAGCAAATTGCGCAGCTATTGCAATAGCTTTTTCCATATCATCGCCAGAGCGAACAGTCCCAGAAAGCACTAATCTCTCACCAAATGATTCTATTTTTATTTTTGCTCCAGGAAGTATCGACGAAATAGTCTTAGCTAAACCAGAAGCATCCGCTACAACTGAAACCTCAAGAACAGAAATTTTAGCACCCCTTGCATCAAGAAAGAAAATATTTGTTTCACCAACACCAACCCCTTGAAGAATTGCACGGCGTTTTGAGCGCATCACCACTCCAGCAACATTTGGCTGAGAAACAATCACCTCACCCACTTCAGCTGGCAAATCAATAATAACTGATTTATTGTGACCAACCTGCAAATATTGCGTTGCCCCCATTTCAGCCTTAGAAATTCGTAATTGGGTAACTTTTTGCGCACTAGCTGGAAGAATGGGCAATAATAACCCGAACCCCATCATTGCAGCTATAATTAACTTTGTAATTCTCTTAAACGAAGAATGTTTTGATTTTTGTGTTGTTTTAAACATGTTAATTTCAAACCTTATTGCTGTGGGGCGAATGACATTTGACCGTCTAGCATTTGGTCATCTAAAATATTATCTGGATTAAAATATTCATTAGGGCTAGTTTGATATACTTCTTCAGGTAACCCTCCTGCCTCAACCATATTAGTTTCTGGCAGCGCCATTGGAGATGCTATCCCTTTTCCTGAAATTACATTCACCTCTTTGCCAAATTTGATCATCCTAATTTCAGCATTACCACCTTGAAAACCTGTCACATTTGCTTGCCCTCCAAAATCAGCAACAGAGCGCAAAATAAGTGCCAGCTGACCAATTTCTGAAGCATTAACAATGGTCTCTGATTGAATGGGGTTAAGCTCTAAAACAGCAATAGTTTCATTTAAAAATGCCATTTCCTCTTGCCTAACTTCATTGCCCTGCGAACTTGAATAATCAACACGGCTATCAATCACCAAAACTTTTACATTTTGCAAAATAGTTTCTGATCTCTCACCATTATCTGTTCTTGAAGTAAGCACAACATCAACCCGATCATTTGGAACAATAAATCCACCAGCACCGCTCTTAGCCTTAATAGATATAGAAACAGCTCTCATTCCCGGCTCAATAACGGCAGAAAGATAACCCTGATCGGATCGAGCTAATTTTGCTTCACGTATTGGCTCGCCTTCAAAAAACACAAATCTTGCAACAGCTCCATCAAGCTCATCTTGAGCATTTGGTGCCATTTCACTAGTGATAAATTCTGGACGAACTACACCACTTGGCCAATCTTGCCATTCCAAAATATTAGCATTGAGCCGTTCGCCAACACCTATTCCTTGTCTAGCAACTAAAACTTTTACTCTAGGTTCTTCTTGAATAATAGTCTTTGCTTCTTTTGTTTCTGGTGTGTCACCTTGCATCATCATTAAAGCCGCAAGTCCACCCGCAACAATAGCTACACCAAGAAGAATAATACGTGAGGGTTTCATTCCCAAGCTCCAAATTACAAAACAGTTCAAGCCAAATTGCTCAACTGTGACATAGTTTTGCACAAGAAACGTCAAAGTTTAGTTAACCAAGCCTTACTAATTTTAGTTAACAGCAAGTTATTTTTATTTTATTGCAATTTATTTGGGTATTATATGTTAAAAGCTAGAGGTTTGGGCTGGTTGAATAAATTAGCACTGTAATAAAATATATTATTAAAAATATATCTTTAGCCTATCAGACCAATAAAAATTACCGATTGCGGATATACTAATAGGCCAGCAGCGGCTAGAGCAATGCCATATGGAATTCCTGAAACACTAGAATGAAGCCTATTTATCCAAACAACGTCTTTAAGTTGTGCTGGTATTGGTATCATTCTTACCCCTAAAAAAACTAGAGTTAAAGCGCCGCCAAAAAGTGCCCCATAAATAAGATAAACTAGCGAAATATAAGGGCCAAACCATAGCGCAGTGACGGCTGCAAGTTTTGCATCTCCACCACCAACCCAGCCAAGACTAAACAAGATAAATGAAACAATTAATACAAGCAAAGCAATGCCAACATGCACCCCAAACAAAGAAAGCGGCATTCCAACAATCATTGCCAAAATTACAAAGCTAACTATTAGCCCTAGAACGATTTTGTTAGAAATTCGCATGGTTAGCATATCAGAAAAGGCAGCAAACGCCATAAAAGCAGGAAATATTAGTAACCCCAACATACTCATAAAAAATTCTCCAACAGTTTATTCTATCAATTATTCTCGCTAGAAACCATTATAATGCCTGCCAATTAAAAAACCATAAAGCAAAAGCATAAAAAAAGGGGAGCAGAATGCTCCCCTTAATATTCTGTAATAGTTAAACTATTCTGCTGCTGTACCAGTTAGCCTAGCACCAATGTCAGTAAACAGGGTAGAGAGATTTTCTCCAAGAGTAGTAGCAGCAACAATAATACCAACTGCAATAAGAGCTGCAATTAGGCCATACTCAATAGCAGTTGCACCAGATTCGTCTTTAATAAAGCGTTTTAATGTATTCATTTTAATTCTCCTTAATTTCATGTTACTTAAATGTAACGGCATAGTTCGGTTTTATTTATCGTCCGACAAATGTTTCCCCGAACTCACAAGCAAGCTAACAAACTCAAATTGAAATAATGTTAAATCAATAGATAAAATTTTATCAATTAGGGAATTTCTGAAATATGCCTAATAAATCATGAATATATGAAGCCACTCTTAGATTATAAGATTATCGCTCATATCCATGTAGCTATATATATAAAGACAGTTTTTATAATTAGTTTCATTACGTTTTAGAATTGTTCACCATTTTAAGAGAAACTGCTTGATGTAAGTTTAAGTAATTATGGCTGGGTTCATGTCTATAAAAATAAATAAATTAGTTTTTGTTGTGATTTTCACATTTATCGCAAACCTATTTACAACCGTTTCACTAGTTCAAGCACAATCTGTTACCTCAGATATGGCAGGATCTATCAGTGTAAATGTCAATATGGCTCGCGTTTTACGCATTAATGCACCAGCTGCAACTGTTATAATCGGAAATCCCGGCATTGCAGATGTCACCATTCAAGACTCGCAAACATTGATCTTAACTGGCAAATCTTATGGGCAAACAAATTTAATTGTTCTCGATAGTGCAGGTAATCCTATTGCCGATACTTTAATCGAAGTTATTCAAACATCAGATGATGTGGTAACTGTTTATATGGGGTTAGCACGTATCACCTTGGCATGTGAGCCTGTTTGTCAACCAACTGCAACACTTGGTGACAATATAGAATTTACTTCACAGGCCATAAGTTCTTCAGTATTAATTGAAGAAGCCGCTCAATAGGTTTCAAATTTCACTTATCTTTAGGGGCGATATCATTGCCCTTTTCAGGCTTATTATCACTCTCATCAGTAATTGGCTTGTCATCATCATCAATTAATATACGCATGCCTGCACCTTCAAGGTCTTCATATTGACCAGAACGAAGCGACCATAAAAACATTCCAAGCCAAAGAAACCCAAGAAATAATGCTAATGGTATTAAAAATAATATTGTTTTCATTGTGCTGGTACTTTTGAGTTAACAGTAGTTTTAGCTAAATTATCATCATTAATATTAGCATTTTTATTTGCTTGTTTCTTTAATAATATATTATTTGATCCAAAGCGCATTCTTAAAGAATTAAACGTTACAATAATAGAAGAAGTACTCATGGCAAGAGCTGCGATAAGCGGCGTAACTTGTCCCATCACAGCCAGTGGAACTGCAATGCAATTATAAGCTATTGCTAAGCCAAAATTTTGCTTAACAGTTCTTGCCGCTCGTTTAGCTATTGAAATCGCAAATGGCACAGCATCTAAACTATCTCTTGTGTAAATAAAATCAGCAGCATTACGACCAATATCAGCAGCACTTGATGGAGCCATAGATACATGAGCAACACGCAAAGCTGGGGCATCATTTATGCCATCACCAACCATTAAAACCTTATCGCCCTGCTTTGAAACCTCAAGTAAACTATCTAATTTATCCTTTGGTGTTAAAGAAAATCGAGCATCATCAATATTAATTTCATTAGCAAGAGATTTAACAGGCTCTTCACGATCCCCAGACAATAATATAATAGGGAAATTATTATCTTTTAATTGCTCTATTGTTTTGCTTGCCTCATCACGAGTCTTATCAATAAAGCTAAATCCAGCAACAGGCTTATCATTTTTACTTAGCCAAACGTTTGATCCTTTTGATGAGACCTTTATATTTTGCGCATTACAAAACTCTGCTCGCCCCAAACGCCAAACATCACCATTTTGCTTAACCTCAATCCCTAAACCCGCCACCTCTTTTGCCCCATCAATCGAAATAACCTCTCCAACCGATTTAACCAACGCTTTAGAAAAAGGATGGCGGCTAGAACTAGCAAGGCTTGCGGCCTTAATTTTTAATGCCTCATTGCCTAATATTTGCTTCTTAAATATCGGTTTGCCTTTTGTAAGTGTTCCTGTTTTGTCAAATGCAATGCGATTTATTTCCGCCAATTTTTCAATCGCCGCCCCATCACGCATCATAATTCCAGCCTCAAATAATCTTCCTGCCGCAACCACATGCGCTATTGGAACAGCAAGAGCCAAGGCACAAGGACAAGTAACAATAAGTACTGCAATGGCGTTAAGCGTTGCAATATGCCAATCACCAGTTGCAAAACCCCAACCTAAAAATGTACCAAGTGATAATAAGTGAACAACTGGAGCATAAATAGATGCAGCTCTATCTGCTATGCGCTTATAACCAGTTTTTGAGCTCTCAGCTGCCTCCATCAAAGAAACCATGCGAGCCAGAAAACTATCTATTGCAGGCTTTAAGGCAACCATCACCAAAGCACCAGAAAGATTAGTCGTTCCAGATAATACTCCATCCCCCTTCTTCACTTGCAATGGAGCTGATTCTCCTGTGACTAAAGAAAGATCAACGTCTGAAATCCCAGAAACTATTTCACCATCAACTGGCACACGTTCACCTGCTCCAATCTCTAACCTCATACCAATTTCAACTTCATTAATTGCTATTAATTCACGCCCATTATCCTCACGTATAACCATAACTTTTGAAGGGGCTAATTTTGCAAGATTACGCACAGCACCACGTGCCTTTTCACGCATTAAATGATCAAGTGTGCGCCCAATGAGTAAAAAGAATAATAAAGAAACAGCAGCATCAAAATATGCGTCGGGGCTTGAATTTAGCGTTTCATAAATTGACATTAACAATGCCAAAACAACTGCCAAAGAAATTGGCACATCCATATTAAGTTGATAGTTTTTTAATGCATGAAAGGCTGATCTATAAAACGGGCGACCAGAATAAGCAACAACTGGAATAGCGATTAAAGCTGAAATCCAATGGAATAAATCACGGGTAACTGGCTCAGCACCAGACCAAATAGAAATTGAAAACAGCATAATATTACCAGCCGCAAAGCCAGCAACCGCTAATGCACGCACTAATTCTGAAAGAGTTTTATCACCACTTTGATCTGCATCAGGATCTAGTAAAAATGTTCGATAGCCACTTTTAACTATAGCTTTTGTAATATTTGAAGGTCGAGATTTTCCAGCACTAAAATTTACCCGCACACGCTTAGCAGAAACATTAACCCGTGCTTCATTGACCATTTCTAACTTATTTAAAGAATTTTCAATTTTTGCAATACAACCCGCACAGCTAACATCAGGAACTGCTAATTCAAGCTGATAAGTTCCATCCTTAAGTTCAATAGAAACAGCCAATAATGTTTCATCATCATTTTCTAAAGAACCAATATTTTCAGCACTTGCTTCTACATTAGGAGCGCAACATGACATAATTACTCTTCTATATTTATTTTATAAAAATGCTCAAAATCTAGTTGATCTGCAAAACTAGCCACCACATAAATTCTCCATGTCCCTGAAGCAAGTTTTGCATTTGCACTATATATTCCATTTTCTTGCATTTCTAATATTAGTTGCAAATCCTCTTTAGTTCCAACAGGACGATTTACTTGCGCGCTAACTTGCTCAGCTTTGATTGGAAGGTTTTCCCCATCAAGCAAAGAGAACAGCAAGGTTTGATCTTTTACTTCTACACTACTAGTCCAACCAAGTGCGTGTTGCGCTCTGTTTGCCTCTAATTTGTCATTATATTCTTGGGAGGCAACATAGGTATTTTTAACAACCAAGCCAGTCCAAGCATTAAGTGCTTGCATTGACATTAATAGGTTCATGCTAAATATAACGCCAAAAAAGCAAAGCATAATGATTAACATATGCTTGCCAGTAAATTCCTTTTGCGGCTTTGTATTTTTAGATTTAGCTTGCATTATATTTCTCCCTAATTTTATTTGGCAGGAATTTCAAAGAAAGTCACAGCACTTGTCGTTCTTTCATTTGAAAGATAAGTTACTATCATCTTAAAGTTAGTTCGCACTTCTTCAAGCTCTTTTGGATCATAAGTTATATAAACTCTAACTGGCAAGACCTCATCTGGCGGCAAATCTAATATTAAACTCTCAAAAACCTTATTGCTTTGATTAACTAA
>JAJRPR010000007.1 GCA_024280655.1 Alphaproteobacteria bacterium
ACAGGGGCAGGCAAAGGGACATAAATTATTGCTGGCAACAAATGCCTATAGCGATGATTTAGCACCTAATTTACAGCCCAAAGTTGCAAAGTCTATTGTTCCAATGATTTCCTTTCAATTAGCAACAAAACCAATAAGCAAAACATTGCAAACTAGCATTATTCCAAACCGTGAAGCAATTTCAGACACCAGAGGAGATTTGCAATATTTTCGCTATGATGCACGCAATCGACTGATTACTGGAGGAGCGCTTATTTATAAGGGCAATGTAAAACAGCGATTAAAAAAACTTATTGGCAATCGTTTAGAAACAGCTTTCCCACAAATGGGCAGGCCAGAATTTACCCATATCTGGTCTGGCTATATTGGAGTAAGCGAAGATCGGTTTCCCCATTTTTATAAATTGGGCGATGGCTTTTGGGGTTGGTCGGGCTGTAATGGGCGTGGCTTGGCACTCGCCGCTTCGCTTGGTCGTGAATTTGCAGCAACCATTGATGGCAAAACCGATATTGCTTTACCAATGAGTGAGCCAAAGCCATTTGCATTTCATTCAATAGTCCGTAAACTTGCCCCCTCAGCGCTTGCCTATTATCGGTGGAAAGACAAGCAAAAACCAAAAAAAAGGCGATTATAAAATGAGCAAAGAAAAGCCCCAAATCATTCCAATGCTTGAGCAAAGACGAATTGAGGCGCAAATTGTTAAAAATATCTATGATGTTTTACTTGAGCGATATGGTGAGCAAGAGGCAAATAAAGCAATAGAAATAGCAATAAAAAAAGCCGCCATTGAGCAGGGAGAAAAATTTCGTAAATTAAACGGAAAAGAGCCAAGCCTAGAAGATTTTGCGCAACTTGGAAAATTATGGGAAATGGGCGGCGCGCTAAAGCGCAAAATGCACAAAAAAACAAAACAACACCTAGAATACGACATAACCCATTGCGCCTATGCAGATATGTATAAGGAAATGGGACTAGCCAAAATCGGACATTTATTATCATGCAATAGAGATGGAACATTTTGCATAGGCTATAACCCAAAAATGAAACTAACCAGAACCCAAACCATAATGGAGGGCGCAAAATTTTGCGACTTTCGGTATGAGTTACGCTGATAGTTCACTACACACAGGGAGATTGTATGAAAGATATTATCGCATCATTTGCTGAGGAAGTCAGAAGTGGCAGGATTGAAATTTATAATGAGTTCAGCCTCCAGCATGAATTTGGAATTTTTCTAAGGGCGTTATTCTTCGATAGAAAGGTTCAATTTGAACGCAATGTCACTTTCTTTGGCTTGGCTAAAGACGACTTCGAAAAGCGTGAAATTGACATTGTAATTTTTGATGAAAAAAACCTACAGAATCCAGATGTCGCTATTGAGTTAAAATTAAGCTGTTTCTCTAATGGTTATGTAATTATTTTTGCTGATGATCATAACTTTTATGATGGGAAATCAGACAGAATTTACGGCTATTTTCGTAATGGTAAAACCCTCACAGGGACAATCACTAAACCGACTGGAAAATGCAATACATCTGCCACCATTTGCGGAAGTTATACTATCAAGTGGCATCCAGTGATTGATAAGTTGCGATATGCTCTGATTGAGGCGCAATAGTATATTACAGTGATTATGTTATTTGATAAGGATTAAAGAAGTGAATTAGAGAATATCAAAGTACAGCGAGCTTTGGGCTCGCCGGCGCTAGCGCCGCCCCATCGGAGGCTCAACTTTTAACATAGGCGCATTTTGCGCCGTCATGATAAAAGTGGTACGAGCCGTGAGATATATATAGATGGCGGGGGTGTTCCTCCTACGCTAAAGCTACGGCGGACAAGCGAAGTCGGGCAGCCTGCGTGGCGTGAACGCAAGAAAGAATGAGCGACCAACAGCCTGCCCCGTACTTGATACGGGGGCGACAAGATAAAAAAAGCAACCTAGCGAGATATAGCATGGAAAAAGAATAAACGGCGGGGGTGTCGGGGTCGGGAGCGTAAGCGACCAACGGCGACAAGAAAAACTAATGGTACGCCCAAGGGGAATCGAACCCCTGTTTCCGCCGTGAAAGGGCAGCGTCCTAACCGCTAGACGATGGGCGCATAGTGGTGATGCATCGTATAAAGTGCTTATTCATATTGTGCAAGAGGGTTTTTGCATTGAATTGCATTTTTTTAGCAACCACTAAATTCTACTGGTGTTTTAGATCCACGAGGTTTTTCACGAACATCAACATGAATGAATTTTTTGCCCGGATAACAGCCCAAACCACCGATCGTTCTATTGCGTTTGGCAAAAGCAATAAGCTTAGCTTTATCAACTCCAGGAATAAAGAAATCCGCCGCCATACATCTTTTATGCAAGCTTCTTTTAGCTCCGCCAATTTTGCCGTTATATTGAGGAGAACGATAGCCAGAATTAATGACAATTTTTTTACCAAAATATCCTTCAAATTCCCAAAGTACATATCTAAGAGAAGGAGTGAGGCAAAAGGCGTTTACGTTTGAGCTAGCAACATAAGTGCCGAAATCTTTTTTATATCCATTATAGTTTTTGCCAGACCCGTCAGCAAAAATAGCTAAAGGAACGCATGCGCCTAGCGCAAGGATTAAGAATATTGATGATAAAAATCTTCGCATGTTTTTTTGCGTCTCGCTCGCATTAAAACAATAAAGTAACAAAGATATTGCAATTTTCTTCTAATGGAAGTGGTGAATTAATAGTTAATTTGTGACTTTTTCCTTTATTTCACTTAAAATTGATTGGATAAATATAGTTATCACCAACTCTTATAAGTTAGCTATTTTGTAGATTTAAGCGCTAAGAACTGTATGTTTGTTGATTTTTTATATTATTCATTCATATAAAATGTGCACTATTTATAAGAAAAATGAAATAAAACTAAAGAAAGCCTTAACTTTTTGCTATGAATCAGCCAAAGTGCGACTCATATAATTGTTTTTCGCTTTTGGCGGAGTGTAGAGTAGCGGGGTTTTATCGGAATTATGGGGGCTAAATTTTCACCAGATGGTAGTGAAACTAATATCGAATCAAATAACACTAGTTCTTTAGCAGACGATTTATCTGTTCCAGCTCACGAAGGTAGTATGGACGTAATAGAAATTGTTGGCTCGATCAAATGGTTTGATGTCGGCAAGGGATTTGGTTTTATCGTGCCAGACGATGGTTCTCAAGATGTGTTGTTACACGTAACTTGCTTGCGCCGTGATGGCTATCAAACAGCCTATGAGGGCGCACGTGTTGTTTGTGAAGCACTTGAACGTCCAAGCGGAATGCAGGCTTTCAAAATCATCTCTATGGATGAGAGCACAGCTCTTCACCCAGTACAAATAAGCGAGCCAAAAACGCATGTAAGCGTTGAGCCAACATCTAAGTTGGAGCGACTTGAGGTAAAGTGGTTTAATCGGGTTCGTGGTTTTGGTTTCCTATCCAAAGGAGAGGGAGAGCCAGACGTTTTCATCCACATGGAAACATTGCGCCGCTTTGGGCTAACAGAACTCCGCCCCGGACAATTTGTGCTGGCACGCTTTGGCGATGGCCCAAAAGGCTTAATGGTAGCAGAAATCCGCCCTGACGGCTGGGGCGATGCGCCTTCCTCGCACTAATATGTTAAAGATAATTACAAAAACCACACTAATTCTTTTTGCACTCATATTTCTTGCTGCTTGTAGCAACGAAAATAGCTTAACAATAATTACTAAGGATGGTGCTAAGCATAAGTTCAGCATTGAAATTGCTGATACTGAAGAAAAGCGCACAAAAGGATTGATGTTTGTGCAAGAATTAGCACCAAATGCGGGCATGTTATTTGATTTTCAAGAAGAGAGGCAAGTTGCCTTTTGGATGCGCAATACTTTTATTCCATTAGATATGTTGTTTATTGCTGCAGATGGCGAAATAAAAAATATCCATGTTAATGCTATACCTCAAGATCCAACAGCCATTCCATCAGATGGGCCTGTACGCTTTGTATTAGAAATTGTTGGTGGGCGATCAGTTGAGCTTGGTATTTCTAAGGGAGATAAATTGGAGTATAAATTAGTAGAAAATTAGCGGGGGAAAATAATATGGATTGGTTCAAATCAATAGATTTATATTGTGAGCGCCTAAATGCTGATTTTTGGGCAGAGCCTTTTAATGCTTTAACTAATGTTGCGTTCATCTTGGCTGCAATAGTTGGGTTTTTTGTTGCTAAAAATCATAATAGGCTTGATTTTGTAAATGGGTTGCTAATTGCTCTGGCTGCAACGATAGGGATTGGCTCATTTCTATTTCATACCTATGCAAATGAATGGGCAATGTGGGCAGATATGATACCGATTGCCATTTTGGCTGTAATTTATATTGCCGTTTCAGTTCGCAGTTTCTTTAACAAAAGCTGGCTTGGGGTCGCGATTGTTGCGGTACTATTTTTTGCAGCCAGTTATGGGATTTTATTTTTCATAAACACATTGCCTGCTAACTCAATTGCTTGGCTCAACGGCTCGCATATTTATGCACCAGTTTTATTGGGTTTGCTTGCCATGAGTTTTTCGTTGTTTTTTATAAAACACAAAGCAACAAATTTAATGCTCATGGCAACAATAACATTCATTATTTCGCTAGCTTTTAGAACAATGGATAAGACAATATGCGAAATATTACCGCTTGGCACGCATTTCCTCTGGCATTCATTAAATGGTTTAATGATAGGCTTATTGCTAGTGGCTATAATCAAATATGGAGTAAAGAAGGCTGAGTAGGATAATACCGACTACGAATTTGCAACTCCCATTTCAAGGGCTTTTCTTGCACCATAGGTGATGATGAATTGTGCGCCTGAGCGCCAAAAAACTTGCCATGTTTCAAGTAAGGCTTTATCAAAATCAATTAG
>JAJRPR010000008.1 GCA_024280655.1 Alphaproteobacteria bacterium
AAAATTCACGCAAAAAACCCTAATAAGTACAAATTGAATTAATAAGAAAAGTAGTAAGTCCATGCAAGATAAACGCAATATGATATTAGCCATTCTTTTAAGTATTATTGTGCTATTTGGTTGGCAGTTTTTTATCATTGGGCCACAGCTTGAGCGTCAAGCAAAACTTGATCAAATTGCGGCCGAAGCTAATATTGTAGAAAATGGTGTAAATGGTGTAAGTGATACAACAAACCTACCAACACCAAGTGCTAATGCGAACATTAATACTAATATTGTAGAGCAAGCCCCTCAACAACAAGGTGAATTTGCTGACCGCTTAGCAGCGATTGCTAGCTCACCAAGAGTTAAAATTGACACTCCATCTCTTATTGGTTCAATTAATCTTGTTGGTGCAAGGCTTGATGATCTTGAATTGAAAAAATATAATGAAAGCGTTGATGATAATTCACCTATTATAACCTATCTTTCTCCTGCTAATGGTCCAGATGGATATTTTATTGATCAAGGTTGGGTGCCTGCAGGCGGTGATATCGAATTACCTAATTCCACAACCTTATGGCAAGTTAGAGGAAATGCTACATTAACTGAAAAATCTCCAGTGCGTCTTACCTTTGATAATGGAGAGGGCTTAGAATTTACTCGCACTTATTCTCTTGATGAAAATTATCTTTTTAGCGTTACCCAAACAGTAAAGAACCTTACTGGTGATGATGTTGCGCTTTATCCCTATTCTAGAATTCAACGTATTGGTACGCCAGATGTAACTAATTTCTTTGTGCTTCATGAGGGAGCTATTGGGGTGCTTGGTGAAGAAAACTTAATTGAGAAAAAATATAAAGATTTAGTCAAGGATTTGCAAATTGATGCGCCTTCAACTGGCGGCTGGCTAGGCTTTACAGATAAATATTGGGCGGCGGTAATTATGCCAAAGCAAGATGTTGCAATTAATGCTCGTTTTTCTTGGAGCAACCTAGCAGCAAAAGACATTTATCAATCAAGTTTTGTTGGGCAAAATGCAATGATTGTTAGTGCAGGTAGAACTATTGAATTTGAAACTTATATGTTTGCTGGTGCGAAAGTAGAATCAATTATTGATAATTATGAGCAAACTTATGGTTTTGATCGCTTTGAATTATTAATCGACTGGGGTTGGTTTCACTTTATTACTAAACCAATGTTTTATGCAATTCGCTGGCTTAATGAATTATTGGGCAATTTTGGACTTGCCATTCTTGCTCTGACAGTAGGTGTAAAACTAATATTCTTCCCACTTGCTAACCGTTCCTACGCCTCAATGGCTGCTATGCGAAAAGTGCAACCAGAAATGAAGGCACTGCAAGCACGTTATAAAGACGATAAAATGGAACAGCAAAAAGCGGTGATGGAACTTTATAAAAGAGAGAAAATCTCACCGCTTTCTGGTTGTTGGCCAATGTTAATCCAGATACCGGTGTTTTTCTCGCTCTATAAGGTGCTATTTGTAACTATTGAAATGCGCCATGCGCCATTCTTTGGCTGGATTGTAGATCTCGCCGCACCTGATCCGACACGAATATTTAATTTATTAGGGCTATTACCCTATGATCCTATTAATATCCCCCTTATTGGAACTTTCTTAGCCATTGGTATTTGGCCTGTTCTTATGGGCATTACTATGTGGGTGCAGTTCAAGCTCAATCCACCGCCACCCGACCCAACACAAGCCGCTATTGTTGCTTGGATGCCAGTATTATTTACCTTCATGCTAGGAACGTTCCCAGCTGGTTTGGTTATTTATTGGGCATGGAACAATTTTCTTTCAGTAACCCAGCAATATTTCATTATGAAGCGTCATGGGGTTGATGTGAACTTGCTTGAAAATATTATGGCAAGCTTCAAGAAAAAAACCACTTCAGAGCAAGATGAAAATGCAGATATAGCCGCCAATAGCACTGCCACTTCAGACGAAGAAGCGGCAAAAGAAAAGGCAAAAACCAGCGTTAATAAGCCAAAAAAACGGGCAAGTGCTAAGACAAGTAAAACTGCTAGCGCTAGTAAAAGCAAAAAGCCACAAACTAAAAAAACTACAAAAAGAGAACCAAGACGCAAGTCTAAAAAGTAAATAAGACGCAAGTCTAAAAAGTAAGCAATAGAGTGGTACAAGAAAAACAATATTCAGTAGAACAATTAGAGGCGGGCAGATTATTATTTGCTCGCCCTTTTGTGTTTATTAAGGGCTGTGTAAAAATTGCTGATTTACCGCCATCTGATATGCTTGAAATTGCCTTTGCAGGACGCTCAAATGTTGGAAAGTCCTCTTTGATAAATGCACTAGTTGGCATGAAGGCGTTAGCTAGAACATCAAACACACCGGGTAGGACGCAAGAACTTAATATGTTTGAAAATGAATGTGGGCCACTACGTATTGTTGATATGCCCGGTTATGGTTATGCCCAAGCGCCAAAGCCAAAAGTTGAGGCATGGACGAGGCTTATTCATTCTTATTTAATTGGCCGCCCAAATTTACGGCGTGTATATGTGCTTATTGATGGGCGACATGGCATTAAGGCCAACGATAAAAGCCTAATGAACGAACTTGATAAAGCGGCCGTTTCTTATCAAATTGTGATAACTAAAGCTGATAAGCCAAAAGAAAAAGAATTAAACAAAGCAATTAGCACCACCAAAACCGCCATAGCAAAAAGAGCCGCCGCCCACCCAGAAATAATTATAACCTCAAGCCACATTGGTGAGGGCATAGAATTTTTACGTGCTGAAATAGCCGAATTTCTTAATTAGTTATTTTGACCAGCCCAAGCGGCGTGAGCGTATAAAGAAAGCCCAAGCGGCGTGAGCGGAAAGAAAGCCCAAGCGGCGTGAGGCATATTTACCCAATTTATCAGTATCGATAACATATTTGATGTGTAATATGTTACTTAATCATTACTAATCAAACTATGGAGACTAAATTGATAAATTGTTTTATTCGCTATCACATTGACCCAACCAAAAAACAACAATTTGAACAATATGCCCCTAATTGGGGGGAGGCTATCCCACGCTACGGAGCGAAGTTGATTGATTATTTTGCACAATATGGAGGCTCTAGATCATGATTGCGGTCATATTTGAAGTATATCCAGCGGATGGACGAATGCAGGACTATCTTGATATTGCAGCAGAAATGCTACCAGAGCTTGAAAAAATTGACGGGTTTATTTCGGTTGAGCGTTTTCAAAGCCTGACAGAGCCAACAAAAATGCTTTCTCTTTCGTTCTTTGAGAATGAGGAAGCTATTCAAAACTGGCGTGTGCTAAGTTCCCATAGGACAGCACAAACAAAAGGGCGCAATGGTGTTTTTGATGATTATCGGTTGCGCATAGCCGCAGTTATCCGTGATTACGGAATGGATAATCGTGATCAAGTCCCTTTAGATAGTCGCAATGTGCATAAAGATAAATCACAATGACAGCATAGATTGTAGTTGAAGTAATTGAGAGGCAGGTAATAGGGCGGATAACAATTATTAGAGCAAACCTTAAAGCTCTGGCCGAAGTAGCCAATGTGCTTACACAAATTTTCTGCCCAAACGAAACCACCGCTAACCCCCCCTCACGATACAGACTGAAACGACAATGGGATTTTTGATAAGCACTATTTTGACAAGTAGCATTTCAATTTGATTTTTAGTGTTGAGTTGGGGTGTTATTAAGCAACGCCGCATAGCTAATAAGTCACTAGGTGATGGAGGCAATATCCCGCTTTTACGTAAAATTCGGGCGCAAGCAAATCTAGTGGAATATACGCCTTTATTTATTGTGATGATTGGGTTAGCTGAATATCAGTGGGACAGTTCGCTAGTTGTTGGTGCAATAGCATTTGTGTTCATGTTGGGACGATTGGCTCATGGTTAGGCGTTGGCGTTCTCTATTAACAACCCAAAGGCAAGATATGTTGGAATAGCATTGACATTTTTAGCTTTTGGTGCGGCCATCTTGCTCAACATTACACTTCTCGCCCTCCAATTTATCTGGTCATAAATAGTCAAATAAACTGATATGTTCGGCTCTACGAAAGGCATAAGAGATTACAAGCGCCAGCGAAAATGACGGTGACGGCGTGAGCGGAGAGAAAAGCCTTAGTAGCGTGAGGCGTTTAGCTCAATTTATCAGTACAGCGAGCTTTGGGCTCGCCGGCACTAGAGCCGCCCCACCAACCTACGCTCTTCGAGCTTCGGGTCGGAGGTCGGAGCATTCGCAAAGCGAATTAGCGCGAGATAAATAAACGGGGAAAGCCCCCTACGCTCCAAGAGAAACATATAAGCCATTAGGTTATAATGAAATGAAAGAGCAAGTCTGTTCAATTGTCTGTTTTTTCATCAAATATAATTATGGGCAATATTTTTTAGGCCATTTTTAAATCACGCATATTTATATCTCTATCTTATTTTACGTATAAATAGCTTTGGCATTTTTTGCAAATAACTCCATAATAGCTTGATATGGTCCTGGCCCATAACTAATACGAGAAACCCCTAGTTTGGATAAAGTCTTTATATCAGCGCATCCTGGTATCATCATTATATTTACTGGCAATAGTGAGTGTTTGCACAGGCTTTTTATTGCTACCTCATCTATTAAACCTGGTACGAACAGACCATCTGCTCCTGCCTGATGATAGGCCTTGGCCCTTGTAATAACCTCATCTAACAAACCCTCTATTTGTACGTCAGACCCAGCTTGCAAGAAAACATCTGTACGAGCATTTATAAATGCTGAGGAGCTAAACCCATCTATAGATTTACGACAAGCCGCAATGCGGGCAGCTTGATCCTTAACATCATAAAGCTTATTTTCCCCAATAATCTGATCTTCAAAATTAAAGCCGACAGCACCAAGCTCTATGGCCTGCAATGCCGTATTCGCAACTTGTTGCGGCTCTGTCCCATAGCCGCTTTCTAGATCAATGCTAACGGGAATATTAACTGCCTCTATAATCAATTTCAGATTATGCAAGGCTATATCTAGTGGTAATTTTTCTCCGTCCTCATAGCCATTTGCCTTTGCAACAGCATCGCTACCCAATGCAATCGCTTTAGCTCCAGCATTTTGGACAATTTTTGCACTACCAGCATCCCAAATATTAAATAATATAAGCGGATTATCCTTAATGTGTAGATCTCTAAATGTTTTGGCTTTTATTGTAGTTGATGACATTGACTTCTCCTGTTTTGTTGTCCCAACCATATAGATGCGGTTTTTTAGTGCTAGCCAAAAACGGACGTGGTCATTTTTTACTATTCCCAAAACATAAGTATTTTGCTTGAATAGGCTATGTTGGATTTTTCTACATATAACAAGGCTAGGTTGCGTAAAGACGCATCATATGATGGTGTGTTTTTTATAGCAGTGAAAACCACAAGGATATATTGCCGCCCGATTTGCCCAGCTCCACAACCTAAAACTAAAAATATTGTATTTTACCCAAGCGCTGCTGCCTGCGAGCAGGCAGGTTATCGCCCTTGCCTACGGTGCCGCCCAGAAACAGCTCCATTTTCTCCAGCTTGGAATGGAACAAAAACCACTGTAGAGAGGGCCTTGCGTATGATAGAAGCTGGTGCGCTTGATGATATGAACATGGAAAGCTTTGCCGAGCGACTAGGCATTGGCGCACGACACTTAACCAGATTGTTTCAAACCCATCTTAGCACAACACCAAGCCAAACAGCAAAAACCTCCCGCATTGCACGAGCCAAACGCCTGCTTGACGAACCCACCATGACCATGACCGAGATTGCTTATAAATCAGGTTTCAAATCACTACGCCGCTTCAACAGCGTATTCAAAGAAACCTATCTCCGTCCCCCAAGTGAGATAAAGCGACGCTCAGCCAAACGTTAAGCTAAAGCTTACGCAATGCGAGCACAAAGAGAGAAGCGAGTGATGGCGACAAGAATAATGATGGCGCACTTTGACAGTAAAACTTCAAACGCACCAGCGAGCTTCAACGCAAGCCGCCACTTGTGTGGGCCCCACCAACCTACGCTTTTCGAGCTTCGGATCGGCAGGTCGGGGCATTCGCAAAGCGAATTAGCGTGAGATATATTGCATCTGGCAAGCCGATGAGAATTGGATTGTTAAATTCTTCAATTTCCATATATTGGATAGCTTCGCCTTTGATTTTAGCTCATTTCCTGATTATTCAGACAAAATCAGTGATACCTACTTTGCAGACTGAACTTTAGCACCAAATCCGAAAAACTCCATTACATCAATACTGATGGCAATCAGCACTGGCACTAGTATCAATGTAATGGCCGTCGCAAAAATTTCGCCAAACGCCAGAGAAACCGCTGCAGGGATTAGATATTGCGCCTGTTCAGAAGTTTCCAGCATTAGCGGAGTTAGACCCGCGACCGTGGTTGTGGTGGTCAAAAATATCGCTTTAAAACGACCAACACCGGCCCCCTGCAAAGCATCATGCACACTCGCCCCCTCAGCTTTGGCCTGATTATAGCGGGTCATCATCACCAAGGAATCGTTTACTACCACCCCAGCCAGCGCCAACATGCCAAAAAATGAAAGCAGGCTCAACGGCAAATCCATAATCAGATGACCAATGGCTGCGCCAATAAAACCAAAGGGAATAACTGACATGATAATAAACGGTTGCCAATAGGACTTTAATGGAATAGCCAACAAAGCATAAATCAGCAATGTGGTAAAAATCAAAGCCCGAATAAGACCGCCTTTAAGTGTCTCCATTTCTTGGAGTTCCCCTGCACCCTTTATTTCAACATCGGGATATTTGGTGGCAAGTTGTGAGCCAATATCTTGAAAAAAGGCTTGCAGAATTTCAGACGGAGAAACTGCGTCTTTGTTTACAAAGGCGCGAATGGAG
>JAJRPR010000110.1 GCA_024280655.1 Alphaproteobacteria bacterium
ACAGCTTTTACGTGAGATTGATCGGGGCGAGTTAGAGAGTTTTCTAATTGCAAATTATAAGGGGGATCAGCAAAAATTAAATCAACAGAATTTTGCGGTAAAGCGTTCATGTGTTCAACGCAATCACCTACTAAAATAGTGTCTAATGGTAATGATTGATGCTCTATTTTTGCCTGATTTTCATCAGTCTTTATATGCTTGGTACGCAACATATTTTTAACCCTAACGCAATACTAATACGCCATTTGTACTCTATTAAGGTTAAATGGGAGTGAAAAGTTAGGGTTAATAAATTATGTATTTATTGCTCTTTTTGCTCTAGCAACAGGAGCATAGGAAAAGCGGTGATGAATTGATGCGCCATGTTTTTTTAATGCCTCAAGATGGATTTTTGTGCCATAGCCCTTATGTTTTGCAAAATCATAACCCATAAAGTCTTTATCCATAACTGGACACATAGAATCTCGTACCTGTTTGGCAATAATTGAGGCAGCGGCAATAGAAAGACTTTTACTATCTCCCTTAATAATCGCACTAGCTGGCGCTACTATATTTTTAGGGATATCACGCCCATCAATTAATATATGCTCTGGTGATGGACTAAGCGAAAGGACTGCCCTCTCCATTGCATAAAGCGTTGCTTGTAAAATGTTTTTTTCATCAATTATTTTTGGCGGCAGGGCACAAATTCCAACATGAGCCATAGAGATAATTATTTCAAATAATTTAGCACGTTTATTTTCTGAGAGTTTTTTAGAATCATTTAGCCCAAATAACCTTGCAACCATTTGCTCATCATAAGAGCAAAACATAACGCAAGCAACAACAACGGGCCCAGCAAGCGGCCCACGCCCTGCTTCATCAACTCCACAAATTAGGTTTTTGTCCTGTTTTTGCAATTCATTTTCAAAAGAAAAATCAGGCATTATTTGTTAATTCATCTAGAGCGGTTTTTAGCGTTAGCAAATCTTGCCATGCCTGTGCCTTTTGTGCTGGTTGACGCAATAAAAATGTAGGGTGAAAAGTTGCAAGAGTTTTAATTGATAGATTATCAAGAGTTTTAATTGATAGATTATTAAGTTCAAATTGCTGCCATTTTCCCCGCAATTTTGAAATTGGGGTTTTACAAGAAAATATCGTATGAGCAGCAGGCGCACCAAGTGTTAGAATTATTTTGGGCTTTATCAATTCTATTTGACGATGTAAAAAAGGCAAACAGCTAGCTATTTCACTGGCAGTAGGATTGCGATTGCCTGGTGGTCTCCATGCCACAATATTAGTTATATAGACTTTGCTTCTATCAAGTCCTATGGCTTTTAGCATTCTATCTAATAATTGCCCTGAGCGCCCAACAAATGGCTTTCCTTCAATATCATCGTCTCTTGAGGGCGCTTCGCCAATAATCATAATATCAGATTTTGGGTTCCCATCACAAAACACTATTTGCGTGGCTCGTTTTTTTAATGTGCAACCATCAAAACCTTTCATTAGCTCTTCTAATTCGCTTAGATTTTTGGCAGAGCGGGCAAGATCTTTTGCTTGTTGTGTAATATTTTCTTGAGGAACGTTTTCTTGTGAAATTTTCTTTTGGGAAATAATATTAGAAATATTGGCTTTGTTTTCTGGCGTTGTGTGCTGTTTATTATTCTCTTTATGATTCTCTATATTATTTTTGGCATCAGCAAATCTATCAATAGTTTTTTCCTCAACTGCTAGATTAACACCCACCGCCTGATAATATTCAAGCATAGCTAAATCTTCATCAAAATTTATGTTATGATTTGTCATCTTGCTTTCATTATGTCATTTTGCCTGCACTATGTCATCTTGCTTGCACTAATTTCAACCAAAAACGCTTGCATAAACAAAAAATACTTGCACAAACAAAAAAAATGTCCAATCTATGGCTATAATTATATTAACAGTGAGAATTTAGTGTCTAATTTAATAAAAATCAGCCTTTCCTTCATAATAAGTTTTTTTGCAAGCCTTGCCTTCACTATTGTTGTGAATGCACAAGGGCTTCCTTTTTCTGTGAATGTGCCAAGCCAGTCTGGTAGCTTTCTTGCAGGTGAGCAGGCAATTAAGGATTTGCGAACGAAGAAAGCTGCAAGTTTTTTCCTTGATGCCGCTGAATCTGATTGGGAAAATCCTGAGGCAGTGGAAAGGGCTTTTATTGCTCTTGTTGCAGATGGCCGCATTGAAGATGGAGCGGCACTTGCGCAACATCTAATTGAAATGCAACCGCAAAACCCCGTTGCTCGTTTGGTTCTTGGAACTATTGCGCTAAAAGAGCGTCGATATTCTTCAGCAATTACGCAATTTGCAAAAATACGCAGCAATAATTTCAATGGTATCTCTGCCCTTATACTTAACGCTTGGGCTTTAATTGGCGAAAAGAAATTTTCAGCCTCTCAAGACTTACTAAAAAAATTAGAAACAGCAGGTCTTGATGAGTTTTTATTATTTCATAAAACACTAATGGCTGATGTAGCGGGGGAACGTGAATTGGCGCTTGATTACTCTAAAAGAGCCTATGAATTGGATGCATTAGTGCCTCGAATTGTTGAAGCTAGAGTAAGGATTTTAGCTAATGCGCTATTTTTTGATGAAGCGCAAAAAACTATAAATGACTATAATGCTCAAGGGCATACAAGTCCTATCATAGAGGAAATTGCCAAAACCATTGCTGCTAAAAAGCGCCCCGGGAAAATTGTCAATAATGTGCAAGCAGGTGCTGCGGATATGTTTCATGGTATTGGAACAGCTTTAGCGCGTGATGGGAATGTTGGGTTGGGATATTTGTTTTTACGACTTGGGCAATATCTTGATAAGGATAATGTAATTATTACTATGGCACTTGCTCAAACTTTAGATAGTGTAGAACTATATGAAGCGGCAAATGAAATTTATGCAAATGTTCCAACAAATTCTGCCTTCAAAATCACCTCCTCAATCAGAATAGCTGAAAATCTTAATTCTCTTGGTGATAGTGAAAGAGCAATTAGTAAATTATCTAATATAGCTACGTTAGCCCCAGATAATCTTGATGCAGCGTCTTCTTTGGGTGATATTTTGCGCTTCAATAAAAAATATGATGAAGCTATTATTGCCTATTCAAAGGCGCTTAAAATTGCTGGCGGTGATAGGCCAGCCGATTGGCGTTTTTATTATGTTAGGGGCATTTCTTACGAGCGTGCAGATAAATGGCCACTAGCTGAAAAGGATTTTTTGCAATCCTTAAAATTAAATCCGGGACACCCCCAAGTGCTAAATTATCTTGGATATAGTTGGGTTGATAAGGATATGAACCTAAAACAAGGGCTAGAGCTAATTAAATTAGCAGTAAAAGCGAGCCCAATGGATGGTTATATTGTTGATAGTTTGGGTTGGGCATATTATCGTTTGGGGCAGTTTGAGAGGGCAGTTATTGAGCTTGAAAGAGCGGTTAATTTACGTCCAAATGATGCTGAAATAAACGATCATCTTGGTGATGCTTATTGGCGAGTAGGGCGCAAGCTAGAAGCTAATTTCCAATGGAAAATAGCAATCTATGTTGATGAAGATGGAGTTGTTACTAAGCGAGCTACTCCAAAATTAGAAAACGGATTAGATTAGGATGTAAAATGAATGATGTTTCCTATCATGAATTTGCGCCTGCTAAAATAAATCTTGCCCTACATATAATTGGCAAAAAACATGATATGCACCTGCTCGATAGTTTGGTGGCTTTTACAACTATTGGTGATAATTTAAGCGCCAAAATTTCAAATGTTGATAGCTTAAAAATAATAGGGCCATTTGCCTCATCATTAAAAGATAGCCAAAATAATTTAGTCCTAAAAGCAATAAAATTATTTAGAGAAAAATATCCTAACTCTTTGCCCAAAGGGCTTTGTTTCGTGCTTGAAAAAAACCTGCCCATCGCAGCTGGCATTGGCGGCGGCTCTGCGGATTGTGCTGCTACTTTGAGAATCTTAGCAAAATTTAGCAAATATGATATCTCAAATAATGACTTGCAAAGCCTAGCTCGGGTTTTGGGAGCAGATGTTAGTGCGTGTCTTTTTAGTAAAGTTCTAAAAATGCAAGGGTTTGGAGAGAGAATTACCATCATTGATCCGCTGCCAAGCGCATATATATTGTTAGCTAATCCTCTTATTCAAGTTTCAACAAAGCAGGTTTTTGAAAGCTTGAAACAGGTTGATAATGGCATTTTGCCTGAAATAAAACAAGCATTTAGCAATGTTGAGCAACTTACAAATTATCTAGCAAACACACGAAATGACTTAGAATATCCAGCAATAAAAAACGCTGTAATTATTAAGATATTATCTGATTATATTTGCAATATTTCTGGGTGTAATTTTGCCCGCATGACAGGATCAGGCGCTAGTATCTTTGGCCTATTTAGTGATGAGAAAAAAGCAAAAATGGCAATGAAATCAATTCAGGACAAATGGCCTAATTTTTGGGTGGTACAGGGAAAAATATTATAATTTAATATTCTCGAACTAGGCAAAAATCTGCAATATCAAAAAGCACATCAACAATTTCACCGCTTGGTAATATTTCAAGTGCCTTTTTAGCATTGGCAACGCTGTTTGAGGCCTGCTGTATTACCTGTTTTAGAATTTGCTTTTCTTTCATAAGTCGAATAATTTTTTCAACAATTAAATCATCACAATCTTGATTGCCTAAAGCTGAAACTATTAATTTTTTTTCCTTATCAGTGGCACTTTCTAGTAATAAAATAATTGGTAGGCTCATCTTACCTTCACGTAAATCATCGCCCGTGTTTTTCCCAAAAACTCCTTTAACTCCACCATAATCAAGCGCATCATCGCTTAATTGAAATGCCCGACCCAATTCAAGCCCATAAATGCCAAGCGCTTCATAAGATGCAGCATTAGCACCACCAGCCATCGCCCCAACTTTTGTTGCAGCTTCAAATAATGCGCCAGTTTTTGAGCGAATAACCATGTCATATTCTTGCGCTGAAGTATTAAGATCTTTAATTTTAGAAAGCTGGAAAACTTCCCCCTCAGCAATAATAGTTGTAGCTTTTGAAAGTACTCCAAGCGCATCTATATCCTTAGTTTCAACCATCATTAAAAATGCTTGCCCAAGTAAAAAATCTCCAACCAAAACGCTCGCCTGATTGCCCCAAATAATTCTAGCAGCTGGTTTATTGCGCCGCATATTACTCTCATCAACCACATCATCATGTAACAATGTAGCATTATGCATAAATTCAACCGCTGCTGCAAAATACTGACTTTTGTTGTTCTTGTTCTCATTAGAATTTGCGAACATCTTGGCACATGCAATGGTAAGCATCGGTCGTAAGCGTTTGCCGCCAGAACTAATTAAATAATTAGCAAGCTCGGGCACCATATCAACATGAGAGTGAGCACGTGAAATAATAAGCGAGTTGACTTCTTCCATGCCTGCTTGTGTAAGAACTATAAGCCTCTCAAGTGCATTATTGCTGACATTAGATTGTGGGCTTGTTGTAATATTTTGTGCCATTAAATTATCTAAAACCTGATTTTTTAATTATAAATAGTTGAAAAATACTCTATGCTTTCAATTATTCTTATTGAACATAAAGAGCTTAGATGTCCATAGACCACAAAACAAGTTTTGTAACACACTCACTTACTAGTTTGGACGAATTTTTAGATGCAAGACTTCTTATTGAACAGTCTAAAAAGGGCTTTCGCTCGGGTATTGATGCGATTTTACTCGGAGCAAGTGTTAAGAGTGCGAGTGTTAAGAGTGCAAGTGTTAGGACTACCAAACAAGAATTACTAGAATTAGGGTGCGGAACTGGGGTAGCTGCTCTTTGTGCTTTGGTTCATAATGATCAACTAAGCGCAACACTTGTTGATAATAATAGGCAAATGCTTGAATTAGCTAACAATAATATTGCAAGAAATAACATGCAAAATAGAGCTAAAACTATAGGCTTGGATATAGTTGATTGTGCAACATTTCCTCAAGAGACAAATATAAAGCCAAATTCATTTTCTATAATAATTGCCAATCCACCTTATTTTGATAGTGAAAAAGGCACAACTGCAAAAGAGGAGGGGCGCAAAAACGCTCGCCACATGCAAAAAGGTGATTTAGACAAATGGGTAAAATTTGCTACAACTTATGCCAAAGCCAAAGGGGAAGTAATTTTTATTTTTCGGGCTGAAGGGCTTGTGAGTTTATTAAAATCATTTGAAAAGCGTTTTGGCAATATTAAAATTTTGCCAATTATTTCACGTGACGGACAAAATGCTTCTCGTGTTTTGATAAGCGGAATAAAAGGATCACGAGCAAAATTGCAATTAAAATCACCTCTTATATTACATGCAAAAGAGGGAAATAATTATTTGCCAGAAATTGAAAAAATATTTCGTGCGCAACAACAATTACACTGGTAATGGTGCTTAACACTTCCTATGTAGATGAGAATAAAAATACTATTTTGGAGAAGAAATGTACGAATTAGAAAATGATGAGAAGAAAAAGCCGCTAGAAAAGTTTGGCTATTGGATTGGTAAAAAACTAGGGAAGGGCGGTGTTACTATTCCTGTTGTAAGATTACACGGCGTAATTGCCTCTGACCAAAAACCAAACCGCATTAATATTCAATCTGTCAATCCAATGCTTGAAAAAGCGTTCAAAATTAAAAAAGCTCCAGTGGTTGCGATTGTCATTAATTCTCCGGGTGGCTCGCCTGTGCAATCTCGTCTTGTGGCTAACAGAATTTCCCAACTCTCAAAAGAACACGACAAGAAAGTTTTGGTTTTTGTTGAAGATGTTGCGGCATCGGGTGGTTATTTTATCGCAGTTGTTGGGAGCGAAATTTTTGCCGACCCTTCTTCTATTGTGGGCTCTATTGGTGTGGTTATGGGGGGGTTCGGGTTTGATGAGGCAATTAAAAAAATTGGCGTTTCAAGACGTCTTTATGTAACAGGTAAAAACAAATCAACGCTCGACCCTTTTTTACCAGAGAAGAAAACTGACGTAGATCGTATAAAAAAAGTAGGTACTGAAATCCATAAAACCTTTATTGATTATGTAAAAACTCATCGTGATGATAAGCTCAAAGCAAAAGATGATGTGCTATTTACTGGTGAATGGTGGACAGGAGTTAGTGGGCTTGATTTGGGTTTGATTGATGCTATTGGTGATATGCACGAAGTGCTAAGAGAGCGCTATGGCGATGATGTTAATTTGAAAATAATTGAAGCAAAAAAATCATTATTTCAAATCCCGAACATTGGCCTATCAACAGGCATTAATGCCAATTCTATTGCTGGTGAGGCTATTAGTGCTATTGAAGAGCGTGCGCTTTGGTCACGTTTTGGACTATAGAAAATGAATATTAAGGAATAAATTGGGCATGTTATTTAAGCTTCTTACTTACATAATTGTTTTTTCTGTGGTCTTTTATGGGATAAGAAAAATTATTACTGATTGGCGTAATAAATTTATCCATGATGATGCGCAAAAGCACCAACGTGACCTTAAAGAACGTGATCAGGATAATGTCATTAATCTAAAGCCAGACGATGATGGGGTGTTTCGACCTAAAGATAAAAATGATAAAAAAAATGATTAAGATTTATGGTTTTAGTTTGTAATATATTTCTGTAAATTGCTTACTATTTCAAAAAATGGTTTGGCTTCATTGCTATCTGGTTTGCTAATTATTATTGGCTCGCCAATGTCTGATGCTTCTCTAATTTGTATGTGAAGCGGTACTTCACCTAAAAAAGGAATATTTAATTCTTTTGCCGCCTGTTTTGCACCACCATGTCCAAAAATATCATAGCGCTTGCCAGTGTCAGGAGCGATGAAATAACTCATATTCTCAACAATGCCCAAAATCGGCACATCAACTTTATTAAACATATCTAGCGCTCTTTTGGCATCAATTAGTGCTAAATCTTGCGGGGTTGAAATAATAATTGCCCCAGCAAGTTCGACCTGTTGCACCAAAGAAATTTGAATATCGCCAGTTCCGGGTGGCAAATCAATAATTAAAATATCAAGCTCCCCCCAATCGCTTTCACGCAATAATTGGCGTAAAGCTGAGCTGGCCATCGGGCCTCGCCAAATCACTGCTTGATCTTTTTCTACCATTGCGCCAATGGACATTACTTTTAAGCCATGAGCATCAAATGGGGTAAAAATCCCATCATTGCGAACAGCAGGCTTGCCCTCAAAATTCAGTAATTTTGGAATTGAGGTACCATAAATATCAGCGTCAAGAAGCCCAACCTTTTTGCCTGACTTGCTAAGCGCTAAAGCTAGATTGACTGAAAGAGTAGATTTTCCAACGCCGCCCTTGCCCGAAGCAACAGCAATAATTTTTTTAATCCCTTTAACAGGTTTCTTCTGATTTTGAGCCTGTGGCGCGTTAGGTACATTCGGCTTTGGCGCGCTTTCACTTGTCAGTGAAACCATTATTTTTTTATCGCTAGCAATTTCTTGTACAGTTTTTTGTGCTGCTTGTTGCACTGGCTCAAATGCACTTTCCATGCCTTTTGGCACTTCAATGCTAAAAGCAATAGCGCTCTTTGTTATGATAATTTCACTTAAGCCGGGATATTCACCAAGACTTGCACCACCAAATTTTGCACCACCAAATTTTGCACCATTGGGCAATTTAACAGATTTTAGCGCCGCCAAAACCTGTTTTTTAACAGAATTACTAAACATATTTTTGCCTATAAAATTGATTGCCCTGTGGATTTCCAATCTTTCACAAATGCGTCCATACCCTTATCGGTAAGCACATGTTTTGCTAATTGACGAATTACGCTTGGTGGAATTGTTGCAACATCAGCGCCCAAAATCGCCGCATCGGACACATGATTTACTGAGCGAATTGAAGCAGCAAGAATTTCAGTATCATAGCCATAATTATCATAAATTGTCCTAATATCTTCAATTAATTGCATGCCATCAAGATTTATATCATCAAGACGACCAAGAAAAGGCGAGATATAAGTTGCACCAACTTTAGCTGCCAAAAGCGCCTGATTAGCAGAAAAACAAAGCGTTACATTGGTCTCGATGTTATTTTTTGAGAAGTGAGCGCAAGCCTTAAGCCCGTCCCAAGTCATTGGTATTTTTATCACCACATTTTTTGCTAAGGAGGCTAAATATTCGCCCTCTTTAATCATTGTATCCTTATCAAGTGCTGCAACTTCTGCCGAAACTGGCCCCTCAACAATGGCGCAAATTTCTTTAATAACTTCAATAAAATCACGACCAGATTTAGCAATTAGTGAGGGGTTAGTTGTAACTCCATCAAGAAGCCCAGTTTCATTTAATTCAATAATATCTTTAACTTCTGCAGTATCGACAAAAAATTTCATTTTTCTTCTTTCATATTAAGTTGGCGCTTTAGCGAGTGATTTTAATTAGCGCATCAGCCATTTGAGCAATTTTTTCTTCTGGTATGCCAGCAATAGATATACGACTATCATCTAGCATATATATAGCACTCTGTTTTTTCAATTCATTTACTTGTTCTAAAGTTAGCCCAAGCAATGAGAACATACCAGAATGTTCTACTATAAAATCAAAATCGCTTGAGTTGGAGCGTTCACGAATTGCATCGGCTAGTTTTTTACGTAAATATTTTACCCTCTCACGAACTTCTTTAACTTCGCCTTCCCATTCTTTTCGCAAATTTTTATCATTTAATATCACTCGCACAATTTCAGCGCCATGATCGGGTGGCTGCGAATAAGAAGCCCTAACAACATTGCCCATTTGCGAAAAGGCAATATCGGCAGCTAGCTGGTCTTTACCAATGCAAAATGCAACGCCCGCTCTTTCACGATAAAGCCCAAAATTCTTTGAAGCTGAAAAAGCTAACATCATTTCAGGTTGAGTGCTGGCGAGTTTTCTTAAGCCATAAGCGTCGGCCTCTAGCCCCTCACCAAAACCAAGGTAGGCCAAATCAATAAATGGAAAAGCTCCCGTTCTCTTAAGACTTTGTGCAACTTTATCCCACTGCTCATTTGTTAGGTTTGCACCAGTTGGATTATGACAACAACCATGTAATAAAACAGTATCTTCCTCACTTAGCCCATCTAAACAAGCGAGCATTTCATCAAATTTCACTTTGCCAGTTTCATGGTCAAAATAGGGGTAATAATTTGGCTCTAAGCCAGCTAATTGACACATTGGATAATGGTTTGGCCATGAAGGATCTGAAATCCAGATTTTGCCATTTGGGCGAGCCCGTTTAATGACTTGTAATAATACCCAAATCGAGCCAGTGCCACCTGGAGCTTGCACCGAGCTAATGCGTGAGCTATCAACAGAATTGTCAAATACCAAATCAGCAATAGCATCACAAAACCCACGATTGCCAGAAACTCCAATATAGGTTTTAGTCGTTTCATTGTCATATATCTGTTTTTCAG
>JAJRPR010000111.1 GCA_024280655.1 Alphaproteobacteria bacterium
GTTGATGATTTAATTGCAACTGGCGGCACAGCGATTGCGGCTGTTACCCTATTAAGACGCACAGGAGCAAAATTAAAATATGCGGCCTTTGTTGTTGATCTACCAGAAATTGGCGGAGCTGAAAAATTGATTGAAAAAGATGTTGAACTATATTCGCTAGTTACATTTGATGGACATTAGAGACTTGCTGTAATTAGAGGCTTGGCAACATGCTAAGTTTTTGGCATACTCAAATTTCATTCCAATTTTGGAATTAATCTATTTCTTTGGGAGGGGAAGTATAATGGGAAATTTTTTTAAGATAATATTCGTAGCTTTTGCTTTTGTTTTTGTAACTCTTGGCGCAAATGCCAATGAGATTTTAGGCAAGTGGAAAACTGAAGGCGGTGAAACGGCACTTATTTCAAAATGCGGTGATTCTTTTTGTATCGTGCTAAAAACTGGCACATATAAGGGGCAAAATATCGGCAAAGTAAAATCAGAGGGTGCTAAATATAAGGGCACTGTTCGTGATCCTGAAGATGATAAAACCTATACAGGAAATATATCTGTTAGCGGTAATAATCTAAAAATGCAGGGCTGCATCGCAATTTTTTGTAAAACACAAAAATGGACAAAAATGTAAAATATTTCCTGCCATCATCAATAAATCATGATGGCAGGCTTTATTTTAGCTATCTTTAGCTTTCTTTTCTTTTGTATCTGGTTTAGCAACTTTATTATTTTTTAAAGTCGGTATAGCCTGTCCATAAGGGCCAGAATTATGCTTGCCAATTTTTGATTTTTTAATTGGCGCAGGACGTTGAAATAATTGTTTCGGCATGGAGTATACTCCTTTTTATATCGTAGTTTTTTACTTTAATTAAAGTAAAAATAAGGGGATCAAATATTGTTAGGCAACATTTGATGTATTAAAAAAGGCAATTACTAATTCGTGAAATATGTCTAACCAAAATATCAAATTATATTCTCTTTAGATCTATTGCAAAATTTGCACCCAAGTTTAATCGGATGGAGTTAATTGCCAAGATGAAGAAAAACCTATTTGATCATTTTACTAAAGACCTCATGTTATGTGGACTTACAGGTTAACCAGTATCTCTTGCCTTTGTCAAATATCTACCTCCCTCCCCCTTGCGGGGAGGGATTGA
The DNA here is from genome assembly GCA_024280655.1 of Alphaproteobacteria bacterium. Taxonomy (GTDB): domain Bacteria; phylum Pseudomonadota; class Alphaproteobacteria; order Rhizobiales; family Devosiaceae; genus S141-66. The sequence goes on from JAJRPR010000111.1 coordinate 1,152, forward strand.
GGGTGGGGGTTAGGCAAAAAAGCGGTGATCCTCATCGTAACAATTAAACAAACCCCATCAATCCCGCTACCGAAATAGTCAAAAACAAAATCCACTGCGGTAATTCCAGTGGGCTTTGCTTTTTCCATAACCAAAGAACAATGTTCCAAATGGTGAAGCTGATAGAAAGAAAAAGTGCTGCTAGGCCTAGCTCCCATGCGCTGGGATAAGTCGCCGAAATTGCAAAAGCAACGGACATGGTAAGCAATACAATCGTTACCATATGCCAGCAATAATAATTAGTATATTTTGCCACTGGGTGCATCTTGGCTTTTAACAACGGTTTGGCAGCAAATTTACCGCCGAGAAAAAAATGCATGGCGGCAGTAATAAAGGTGAAAAATGTAGCCAGCCATAAGTAAAATGAGTTTGGAGGCAGTTGAATAAGTTCAATCATTTATCTAACCCATTCATTTTTTCATCAATTTCTTCAACAAAGGAATTTTCACAGCCCATATAGCAAATCGTTGTTTGAGAGTTGGTTTGAAATCTCGCATTTTTGAAAAAGAGGCGACGTCTGATTGAAAAACCTGTTCGCCTTTTTGGTTAGTTGCAATAATTGTTGAAAATAACAACCCCCAACCTGGAAGCGATGCAGAGGCACGTTTTGAGGTAACAGTCAGCTTATAAGAAATGCAATCTTCAGGTCTTACTGCTTGCAGAAAAGTCATTTTTTTTATGCCAGGGGAAGGTCCAGAAACTCCGGGTATCATTCCCTCCGCTACCATTGCCTCTTCTCGGTTTTTTATTTCATCAACCATTAAGCGATGCCCAACACATGCGGTATGCCAGCCAGAAGCGATTATGCCACCAAAATGCGAATATTTGGCGAGTTCTGGATCGGTATGGAAATATTGATTATCATATTCTTTGTTATATTTAATAATCTCCTCTTGGGTAAAGCAATATTGTCCCAACTCCATGCTATCTCCATCATTAATATCTTCAAACCACATGGTCATGATGTCGCCTCCAAACCAATTTCAGGATTGCGCACATCAATCAAATTATTCAGCGTCATAATCATCACGCTTTGATTCTTTTGATTTTTAATATCAAAATCAAGATTAACAATGCCCCAGTGCGGTTTAGACCTCGCTCGTTTTAACAAGGTGATAGTAACCGTGCCGCCAATAATATCATTCGCCATAACAGGGCGTTTCCATTTAAGGTCGGTAATACTCATGCCACCAGCACTAGCAAGCGTGCCAGGGAAATTTTTTAATGCCATTTTGATAGCAATCGCCCCAGTTTGATAACCAGAAGCGGCAATACCACCAAGCAAAGAAGCCTTTGCCGCTTTTTCATCAATATGAAAAGGTAATGGGTCAAACTCAAGCGCAAAGGTTTTTATCATCGATTTGGTGACTTTGGTTTTACCAAGATCAACCTGCTGCCCAACATGCAAATCTTCAAAATGCAAAAAATCTTTAGTAATAGGGTTGCTCATCAATGCCTCTCTTACTTCCTCGCCTATGCGGTGAGGTCACTTTCTATTCCCTCCCCCTTGCGGGGAGGGCTAGGGTGGGGGTAAAACCAACCCCACAAAGAAATCCAATAAGACACCAAGGTTGACGTTAACGTCAAGCAAAAACTTTAATTATTAAACTTAAACAACATCACATCGCCATCTTTAACCACATATTCTTTACCCTCATCACGAGCTTTGCCAGCTTCTTTTGCTCCCTGCTCACCATTAAATTCAATATAATCATCATAGGCAATGGTTTGCGCTCGTATGAAGCCTTTTTCAAAATCTGTGTGGATTACCCCTGCCGCTTGTGGAGCTTTTGTGCCCTTATAAATTGTCCATGCACGAGTTTCTTGTGGGCCAGCGGTGAAATAGGTCTGTAAATCTAATAATTCATAACCCTGCTCAATAAGTCGATTAAGTCCGGGTTCTTTTAATCCAAGTTCGGCTAGATATTCTTTTGGTTCGTCGTCTTCAAGGTGCGCTAATTGGCTTTCAATTTCAGCAGAAATAATAACTGATAAGGCATCTTGTTCTTTAGCATAATCAGCAACTTGCTTTGTCATTTCATTGCCAGATACTGCACTGTCATCATCAACATTACAAACATATAGCACTGGTTTTGAGGTGAGGAGCTGCAATTCTTTGAAGGCTTTTTCTTCGTCCTCTGTGCGCTCAACAAAACGAGCTGGCCTGTCATCTTCTAATATTTTAATTGAGCGATTTACCAAATCAAGCGTTAGTTGCGCTTCTTTATCTTGCCCCCGTAGTTTCTTCTCTAGGCCAGCAATACGCTTTTTAAGGCTCTCAAGATCAGCAATCATAAGTTCGGTCTCAACAATTTGCGCATCAATTATCGGATCAATCTCACCGCTAACATGCACAATATCATCATTTTCAAAACAACGAAGCACATAGGCAATGGCATCGGTTTCACGAATATTAGCCAAAAACTGATTGCCCAAACCCTCACCCTTAGAAGCGCCCTTAACAAGACCAGCAATATCAACAAAATTAAGACGAGTTGCTATAACCTCTTTCGAAAGCGCAATAGCGGCAATTTTCTCAAGCCGCTCATCGGGCACTAAAACCTCACCAACATTTGGCTCAATAGTACAAAAAGGAAAATTAGCAGCCTGCGCCGCCGCAGTGCGAGTTAACGCATTAAAAAGGGTGGATTTACCAACATTTGGCAGACCAACGATTGCACACTTAAAACCCATTAGAGAACTCCAGATAAAAAAGGAAATATATTAAGAGAATGGATAGATTTAGTGACGGTCTAGGTCAAGCGTTTTGACATTAATGTTAGTGTTGAAATTTTAAACCTTCTCTAATTCCAAAACCATATCTTTAATCTTTATCGCCTTTTCAAAATGATTAAGTTGATGAGTTTTAATCCACCACTCAGCGGCTTCCATCAACATTTCAGGATTATCATTTTTATTCTTAAAAAACGCATAAAATGACAATCCAACATTAGAGCCTTTTTGAGCAATTTTTGCATCGCAAACCTCTATCATTTTTTCTATCAATTCTGCTTGCATTACCCTTCAATCCTTTTTAACGCCTAAGAAGTTTTTTAACATATCCGCCATTGGGTTTGATGAGCCTTTTTTTTCTTGCGTATTAGTTGCTTTTAACAGGGCAGGGCTTTCTTCAGACTTACTTTGTTTATTTTTAGTCTTATTCTTTTGTAATTGCTTACTTTTTTGCTTAACTTGATTCTGTTTGTTAATTTCACCAAAAACCGCCAGAGCAATTTTATTCATAAATTGCGCATCATTATCTTTTAATAATAGCACAACATTTTTGCTCATTGCATCAAGCAGATCACTTAGCCATTGAGCATCGCTTTTAGCAAAATTGCCTAGCACATGGCTGGTTACTCTGTCTTTATGTCCGGGATGGCCAATGCCAATTCTCACTCGTTTATAGTCTTTGCCAATCACAGGATCAATCGAGCGCAAGCCATTATGACCGCCATTACCACCGTCAATTTTCACCCGAACTTTGCCGGGTAAAAGGTCTAACTCATCATAAAAAACAATGATATTGCTTGCAGGGATTTTGAAAAACTTTGCAATCTCTGCAACAGAACTACCAGATTTATTCATAAAAGTTTGCGGCTTTAATAATAAAACTCGTATCCCATCAATTTTGCCATCAGCAAACAGGCCCTTATATTTTTTCTTAAAGGGAGAAAAAGAATATTGCTTAGCAATATCATCAACCACCATAAAACCAATATTATGGCGGTTGTATTTATATTCATCACCCTTATTGCCAAGACCTACAAGCAAGAACATGTGCTACCTTTAATTGAAATAATTTATTGCAGATACAATAAAGGGGTAGCAATATTATTGCCACCCCTAAAAAAATTGAAAAATAACAAAAGCTAATCTTTGCTTTCTTCGCCTTCTTCACCTTCAGGTGTTTCGCCTTCTTCGCCCTCTTCACCCTCTACTACTTCATCTTCATCATCGTCTGATCCTTCAGAACGTAGAGCAGATGGAGCTGCAATGGTTGCGATTGTGAAATCACGATCGGTGATTGTTGGGCTTGCGCCTGTCGGCAATTCAATCATTGAAATGTTTAAACTATCGCCAACATCAGTTCCTGTTAGATCAATTTCAAATGCATCAGGAATTGCTGTTGCAGGACAATTAATCTCAACTGTGTGACGAACAATATTAAGAACCGCACCACGCTTAAGTCCAGGACTTTCTTCTTCATTTAAGAAGTGAACTGGAATTTCAAGCGTAAGAATTGTATTTTTACCAATACGCAAAAAATCTATATGCAAGGCTTTATCTTTCACAGGGTCAAGCTGGTAATCACGAGGAATTACCTTGTGCTTTTCGCCATTCACATCAATGGTAAGAAGGCTTGAAAGAAAACCACCAGCATGAATATTTTTCATTGCGTCTTTATAGGCGATTGCGATTGATAGTGGGGGTTGTTTGTCGCCATAAATTACGGCTGGTATTTGATTATTTCGACGCAATTCACGTGCGGCCCCCTTGCCCACACGATCACGCGCTATAGCGTTAAGCTCAGCTTGTGCCATTTTACTCTCCAAATTGGCTGTTGTAACCTAAATATTAGGCTACGCACTTGTCCTCCAGGGGTGACAAGGCTTCATGGAGTGCGTCTTAGTGCAAACATGGCACTATGGCAAGAAATAATATCAATCAAA